>JAPLHK010000078.1:0-27891 GCA_026389715.1 Chloroflexota bacterium | reverse complement strand
GAGGTCCCAGCGCTGCTTGCCGATTGCCAGGGCAGCGCCGATGTCATCCGCTATATAGGCAATGTCGCAACCGTTATCATGAAGTCTCGTTATGACAGGTGTAAAATCTTGTGTACCCTGAGTGTAAATCTCAAGGCTCCATCTAACATTATTCTGTTTAGCCCACTCCTCCACCATTGCCCTTCCGCCGCCCTGCCCAGCTGTGGAGAGCAGGAAGCCGATGCGCTTATAGTTGGGGAAAGCTTTTATTATTGCGCCTATGGCCTTGGTGAATACTTCCTGGTTAGGGCTGCCAAATACAGTATAGGGCATGGTCTGTGGATTATAAACTCCGCCGTACTTCATCGGCACAGCCTCACTGCCCGTCCTTGTTATCAGGATAACCTTAGCTGGGTTCGTTACCGACGCCACTGCCGGAAAATTCCAGGTCCAGTGCCCAACTATAAATTTGCAGCCATCTGCCATCAATTGCTTTGCGGCAGCTATACCACCCTCGGAGCTGCCCTGATCGTCCAATGCCTCTAGCTCCAATACATATTGCTGGCCATTGACCGTGAAGCCACCGTCATCGTTAAATAGCTTCACAAAGGCCGTATAGCCTATCTGTCCTGCCTGGCCCCAGGGGGCTGCCGGGCCGCTCAGGGGCGACTCCGAGCCGACTTTGATAGTGATGGGACCCGTCGGCTTGGGGGGCGCTGGCTTTTGCTGCTCTGCACAGGCGGCTGCCAGCATACCGAGCAATGTAACCAGAATTACCAGGATAGTTGGGACGAAATACCGTTTTCTCATGTTCCGTCGACGCCTCCTTTTAAGTAATTATTACTAAACCCTTACGATTCCCAACGCAAATCAATTCTTCCACCAACAAAATGGCATTATCTATTAAGTGATCAACTATTTATACTTGATATTTCTGTGAAAATCCTGCTCAGTTAAATTCTTGAGTGATAGATACAGGTCATTATTTGAGCAATTGGTTGCATTAGTTCAAGCACTTGCCCTATAATTCGGGCATAACTTTATCATGAGTGTTTTTCATTGTCAAGACTCCACAATATAGATATGAAACTACCGAGAATCCTAATCTTGGCTGGCACCCGGATATTATCAATTGGTAAAATTAATTAGTGTAAACCAAAGAAAAATTTACCCTGCGTTGATAATCATTACTTCTAAAATGTATTGCTAAACAGGTTGATTAAAATGGCAGATAAGAATACAACAACGCGTAACCGGAAATTCGCTATTCCCAAGATTACGTCTGACGATCTTGATAGTATTGTAAATAACGGAACGGTAAATGCTAAGCTCTTGCAAATCGTGCAGACAGCGGCCGAACTCTTCCACCAGAAGGGATACGCTTCAACTACGACTCGGGATATAGCGAATGCGTGCAATATTAGTCCTGGGCACCTATATTACTATATAAAATCAAAAGATGATTTCGTTGAGATATTTA
Organism: Chloroflexota bacterium; assembly: GCA_026389715.1. Classification (GTDB taxonomy): domain Bacteria; phylum Chloroflexota; class Dehalococcoidia; order GIF9; family UBA5629; genus CAIMUM01. The sequence goes on along the minus strand of JAPLHK010000078.1, from coordinate 26,432 downwards.
TGAAAATACAAGAAAGTGATCTGGAAAAGTGGGAGAAAGTAGTACGTAGATTGATTAAGCGCCTGCCTCCAGACGAACTAATAGTAGAAATCGTACGTGAATTTATCTATTATATTCATATGAGGCGAAACCTGGTAATTTTCTGGTACCAAGCTATCGCTCAGATTAATAACGGGCAGCGCACTGGCATTATGCAAATTGAGATACGAACAATTGACCTGTTTAAGGAAATAATTGAATTGGGTTGCAAGACAGGGCAGTTTCATATTGATGACCCATTTGTTGTGGCATGCAATATTCACGCCATGTGTATTACATGGGCTTTGAAGAGGTATTTGCTAAAACGGAAATGCACGATTGAGCAGTATACTGATGTTTGCATTAAACTGGTGGCCGCAATGCTTAGAGGTACATATGATTCATAACAGCGAAGAAGTATTATATTAATGTTTATGCTGATTAAGGAACATCAGCAAAACGGGCCCCTGGTTGGCGCTGTGGATTTACAAGCCCTAGTGCAAATTTCCTGGGTACCTCACCAATGGTCGCATGGCCAACGCAGCTGACCGTGATGCCCTTGACATTGCTCCCAGCAGATATTTTTACGGGCACTTGATCGTAATTGTAGCTGCAGGTTGTGCATAGACAAAGCGTTGGAGGAGATATCACAGAAAAAGGGTAAATTGTACGATTCTGATGCCGTGGATGCGTGCTTGAAGGTGTTTAGAGAAAAGAAATTCACCTTCGCTCAATAGTATACCGAAAACCAGTACAACATATGCATGTTTGGATTTCAAAAATAACTGGGGGGACGGTATCAAACGTTACAAATCGAAAATACTGTCCATACCAGAGCTACGCGCCAGCGCATCCTGCCCACGAGGTAACCCCCTGGCTACTCGATCTCGATATCTTTGATACGCAACTCGGTGCCGCCTGTAACCTGTATCCTGGTGCTGCCGCATTTAGGGCAGAGGTAATTGTACTCTTCGATTGTGAAGTCCGCGCTGCAGTCGTTGCAATGCCCGCTGACGGGCACCTCTTCTACATGCAGGTAGGCGCCGCTGGCGATGGTATCCTTGGCCACGATGCTGAAGCAGAAGGTCAGCTGCATCGGAACGAGGCCGCGCAGTTCACCTGCCACCAGGTTAATCCGGCTGATTTTTATAGCTCCTTCCTGGTTGGCTGCGCTCAGAGCTATATCAAGGATATTCTGGGCTATGCCCATCTCATGCATGGGGCAGCGCGTCCATCTTTTTCTTGTGGTGTGCAGTTAGCCAATTTATCCAGGCGTCAAGCCCGGTACCTTTGGTGCAGGATATCTCGATAATCTCGATCGACGGATTTATTTTACGGGCATTGGCCTTAGCCTCTTCCAGGTTAAAATTGGTATATTCAAGCAGGTCGATCTTGTTGATGAGCATCAGCGCGGATTCCTTGAACATCAGCGGGTATTTCAGCGGCTTCTCATCTCCCTCGGTAACACTCAGGATCATAATCTTGTAATCCTCCCCGACGACGAACTCGGCGGGGCAAACCAGGTTGCCGACGTTCTCAACTACCAGCACATCTATCTTATCTAACTGCAGGTGAGGCAGCGCCGAGGCGACCATGTTGGCGTCCAAGTGGCAGGCCGTGCCTGTGGTCAACTGGATGGCAGGCACGTTGAATTTGCTTATCCTGTCGGCATCCCGGGTGGTCTCGATATCACCGACGACCACACCCAGCCTCAGCTTGCCGGCCAGTTTCCCTGCGGTCTGCTCCAGCAGCGAAGTCTTGCCGGCGCCGGGGGAACTCATCAGGTTGAGGACAAGATTGCGGTTTTTCTTGAATAGTTGCTTGTTCTCTTCAGCAATCCGGTCGTTGGCCTGTAAAACGTCTTGCATCACATTGATTTTCATCAGAGACTCCTTTTGCCTGCCTTGGTTCGTAGGAAGGTTGCGGATTTAAGTATACATTTTTAATATTTTGTGTGCAAAGGAAATAGCTCCGCGCATTCGTTATTGTAATGGATGCGCATATTTACTTATAATTACGCTTTAGTAACTAAAACCGGGAGTTTAATATTTTGCAGAATAGCCAGGTAAAGCGATGAATCCGGACAACAGGTTAAATGTCCCTGACCGCATAGAGGGATTGAGTGACCTGGCGTACAACCTGTGGTGGAGCTGGAATCCTAACGCGCGCAACCTTTTCAAAAGGTTGGATAGGGCGTTCTGGAAATCAACCGGGCATAACCCGGTACGGCTGTTGAAGGAGATACCCTATCACCAGTTGGTATCCTGTTCCGAAGAGACTACATATCTTGAGAGCTATGATGTGGCCATCGTAGGTTACCGGGACAGCCTGTCTACCACGAAGACATGGTTTTCGACAACGTATCCTCAGCATGCTGATAAATCCATCGCCTATTTTTCACTGGAGTTTGCCGTGCATAACTCACTGCCTATTTACGCAGGCGGGTTGGGAGTGCTGGCTGGTGACTACTGCAAGGAAGCCAGCGACCTGGGCATCCCCATAGTTGGCGTGGGTTTCATGTATCCGCAGGGATATTTCCACCAGCACATATCGCAGAACGGCTGGCAGGAAGAGTTTTACGAACAGCTGAACTACGATAATGTAGCTCTGATGCGCGTTTGCTCAGCAGACGGCGTGAAGTTGTATTTGCTTGATACCAACCTCGAAGAGAACCCCCCGGCTTACCGCGGACTCTCGGCCAGGCTATATGGCGGCGACCGCGAGATACGCCTCTTACAGGAATTGGTCATGGGTTTGGGCGGCGTAAGGCTGCTTAATGCCCTTGGCTTAAAACCTTCCGTATGGCACGCCAATGAAGGCCACAGCTCATTCATGCTGATAGAACGTATCAGGGAACTGGTTGAAGCGGGGATCCCTTTGCAGGATGCCATAAAAACAGTTAAGGCAACTTCAGTTTTTACCACGCATACACCCCTGCCGGCCGGCAATGACACTTTTCCGCTGGACCTGATCGACAAGTATGCAGGAAGATGTGGCAAAAGCTATGGCCGGACGTTCCTGAGGAAGCCGTGCCCATCACTTCGATAACTAATGGCGTGCACCTGCCGACCTGGGCGGCGCCGCAGTTCCAGACGCTCTTCCAGAGGTTCCTGGGAGAAGATTGGAAAGCGCGCCAGGATAGTCCCGATCTGTGGGACAACCTTCACAATATACCCGATGAACTGCTCTGGGCCATGCACCGGTGGCTCAAGCTAAAACTTATCAGCGCCGTTCTTGACCGTGCGCGCCAGCGGTGGTCGCAGGATAGGGTGGATGCTGCTCAGCCTCTGGCCATGGGCGCCCTGCTGGATACGGAAGCGTTAACCATCGGCTTCTCCAGGCGTTTCACGGGTTACAAGCGGGCCTCAGTGCTTTTCAAGGATACACACCGGTTAAAAAAGATATTGAGCAATGTCCTGCAGCCGGTTCAGATTATCTTCGCCGGCAAAGCGCATCCTAACGACGAAGACGGTAAGCGGCTAATACAGCAGGTTTACAACTATGCCAGGGACCCCGAATATGGGGGAAGAGTAGCCTTCGTGGAGGATTATGACCTGCATATGGCGCGCGACCTGGTAAGCGGGGTGGATGTCTGGCTGAATACACCCCGCGTATTGCTGGAGGCCAGCGGAACCAGCGGGCAAAAAGCTTCCGTCAACGGTGTGATAAACCTCAGTGTACTGGACGGATGGTGGTTTGAGGGCTATAACGGGCTCAATGGTTGGGCTGTGGATGAGAAGGATTCGGGAGATGCCGCGGACTACGATAACCGCACGGCCAATGCCATTTACGGACTGTTGGAAGATCACGTGATACCTCTTTATTACGACAGGGATATTAACGGCACGCCGCATGGTTGGGTGAAGATGATGAAGGAAAGCATCCACTCCAATTCACCATTCTTCAATACAGCGCGGATGGCCAAGCAATACAACGATCAATTTTACATAAAAGCACTCGAATATAGGTCTCAAAATAAATGAGTCTGAATGCATGTGGCAGCAGGGTAAGGTGAACAGTCTGTATTGTGTTTAGACAGTAAATTTGATAATTTATAGGCAGAAAATGAAAAAAGATTTTACCAAAATCGGTGTATTGACCAGTGGCGGTGATGCTCCAGGTATGAATGCCGCTATACGGGCCATCGTCAGGTGCGCTGTCTACAGGGGCCTTGAGGTGACCGGCATCCTGCGCGGGTTTTCAGGGCTGATCAACGGTGAATTCGAGCAATTCGACCGTCGTTCTGTGGCTAATATCATTCAAAAGGGCGGCACGATCCTGGAAACCTCCCGCTGCAACGAAATGTTCACAGTTGAGGGCAGGCATAAGGCCATTGACGCATTAAAGGCTGAGCATATTGATGGTTGTATCATCATCGGGGGTGATGGCTCTTTCCGAGGAGCGCAGGCGCTGACTGAGGAGAGCGATATAGCTTTTATCGGTGTTCCGGGAACGATCGATAATGATATCTGGGGCTCCGATTACACTATTGGGTTTAATACGGCGGTAAATACGGCGCTGGATGCCATTGACAGGATCAGGGATACAGCCAGCGCGTTTGAAAGGATTTTCTTTGTCGAAGTGATGGGCAGGAAGTCCGGTTTTATAGCCCTCACGGTCGGTTTGGCCGGCGGCGCCGAGCAGATCATCATCCCGGAAATAAAGATTGATATCGAGGATCTCTGCCGAAACCTGACGGAGAGCTTCAAACGCGGGAAGAGGAGCAGCATCATTGTGGTTGCCGAGGGCAATCAGCTTGAGGATACCATTAATATAGCCAAGTATGTAGAGATGCGGTTGAAGGTTGAAAGCCGACTATGCACGCTTGGTCATGTGCAGAGGGGAGGTTCGCCTACCGCGACGGACCGGATACTGGCCAGTGTCCTGGGGATTGCTGCTGTAGAGGGGTTGCTCGATGGTAAAGAGGGCACCGCGGCCGGGCAGATAAATGGAGAAGTAGTTTACACGCCGTTTAAAGACACGTGGGAAAAGAAAAAAAGTATCGATGAGCGCTATCTGAGATATATACCGGTGCTGTCCATTTAAATGGCCTGACGTTGCAAGGCATTGCCTTGAGCTTTCGGCCTGATTGAAGAAGACGAGAATTACACGTTATTGGAATATCAGAGGAGGTCAATCCATGGAAATAGTGAAATGGTTCAAGGATATCGGCAAAGCAGATGTGAGTAAGGCCGGCGGCAAGGGTGCCAACCTCGGTGAACTCGTTAAAGCCGGCCTGCCGGTTCCACCGGGATATGTGATAACCGCCCAGGCCTACCTGCTTTTTATCACCGAGAGCGGGCTTTCTCAGAAAATCGTGCATGCTATCGAAGGCATCGATGTTGATGACACTTCCGCTCTGCAGGCCAAGGCCAAGGATGTACAGGATTTAATCATCGGTTCGGAGATGCCCGCCACTATCAAGAGTGAAATCTTAAAGGCGTATGATGAAATGGCCAGTAAAGACTCGGTCAAAGCTCCGTTTGTAGCGGTCAGGTCATCGGCCACTATGGAAGATTCTGAACAGGCTTCCTTTGCAGGTATGAATGCAACATTTTTGAATGTCCATGGCAGGGAAGACCTGATCCGGAAAGTGAAAGAATGCTGGGCTTCTCTATATGGTGCAAGGGTAATATCTTATCGGGCCAAAAAAGAATTCTATGACGAGCCAGTTATAGCTGTGGTTGTGCAGAAAATGGTTAATTCAGACAAGGCTGGCGTTATGTTCACAGCTAACCCCAGAAACAACAATCTTAACAGCCTGGTAATTGAGGGGGCGTTTGGGCTCGGCGAGGTGGTAGTCGGGGGATTGGTAGCGCCCGATTATTATGAGATTGATAAGTCTAATATGAAGGTCAGGGACACCAGGATTTCACATAAGAATTTCAAGATAATCCGCGATGAAAAAGGCAACAATAAGAATATTGACCTCTCGGAGAAGGAAGCGAGCGAGCAGGTGCTTAAAGACAAGGAAATTCTGCAAATCGCCGGTCTGGGAATGAAAATTGAGCAGCATTATGGTAGCCCGCAGGATACTGAATGGGCAATTGAAGGTAACACAGTCTTCATGCTTCAGTCCAGGCCGATAACCACCCCAATTAGTTCTGTGAAAGTTGAATCGGAAAAACCAGAGGAAGAGAGCAAGGAATTAATCAGGGGACTCGGGGCCAGCCCGGGTCGCGGAAGTGGCGAGGTACGCGTGCTTGTCTCTCCAGATAGGGATAATGGATTCGAGAGTGGGGACGTGCTGGTCGCTGAGATGACCACCCCTGATTGGGTGCCACTTATGATGAAAGCGTCTGCTATAGTTACTGATGGCGGCGGCGTGACGTGCCACGCTGCTATCGTATCCCGTGAAATGGGCTTACCCTGTGTTGTGGGGACGCGAAATGCTACCAAGGTACTGAAGGACAAGATGCTCGTTACAGTAGATGGAACTCATGGCACCGTCTATGAAGGCAGATTGAAAGACGACAAGAAGGCTAAAGACAAGGGAACAGAAGTAATAGCTAAATCGGCCCCTATTGTCACTGCGACAAAGCTGTATGTCAACCTTGCCATGCCGCATGAAGCTGAGAGGATAGCCAAGGAGGATGTTGATGGTGTCGGATTGCTCAGGGCGGAATTTATGGTCATCGATGCCTGCGACGGCATACATCCACGGCAGTTGATTGAGGAAGGCAAGAGCAACCAGTTTGTCGATGCCATGGTCAGGAAACTGCGCATTTTCACACGCGCCTTCTATCCCAGGCCGATTATTTACAGGGCTATCGATTTCCGCACCAATGAATTCCGCAACCTGCGTGGCGGTGACAAATATGAAACCGTCGAACAGAACCCCATGATCGGGTTCCGCGGATGCTACCGGTATATCCTGAACCCCGACCTCTTTGAGCTTGAATTGAAGGTCATACAGAAGGTCAGGGAACTCGACAAGAACCTTCACCTGATGATCCCCTTCGTGCGCACGCTATGGGAATTTAAACGCTGCAAGAAGCTTATAGATGACAGCGGACTTGGTGATGACAGGGATATGCAGTTATGGGTAATGGCTGAGGTGCCTTCCGTGATTTACTGGCTTGAAGACTACGCTAAAGCTGGTATTAACGGTGTTTCGATTGGTTCAAATGACCTCACCCAGCTAATGCTTGGCGTGGATAGGGATAGTGAAATATGTGCCCCGCTGTTTGACGAACGCGACAAGGCGGTGCAGGAGGCTATTAAATCTATTGTAAAAACCTGCCATAAGATGGGCATAACCTGCTCGATCTGTGGCCAGGCGCCTTCCTACTACCCTGACTTTGCAGAAAGGCTGGTAGAATGGGGCATTACATCTGTATCAGTAAACCCGGATGTCATTGACAGGGCGAGGCACAACGTCGCGGCGGCCGAACAGCGCATGCTGCTCAAGCTGGCGCGCAAAATGACTGCGAGCGAAGAGTAGTATAATTAAATAGGCGGCGATAATTGCAGGGTAACTGCTATTTAGCACGGCAGTTATCCTGCTTTTTATTGAAATGAATAATTTACGCAACTTCTGCATTATTGCCCATATCGACCACGGTAAGTCTACTTTAGCTGACCGGATACTGGAACTTACCGGCATGGTACGCAAGACGAGCATGGACCAAATGCTGGACAGCATGGATCTCGAACGAGAAAGGGGCATAACAATCAAAGCCAAGTCGGTCAGGATACCTTATAAGGCCGGGGATGGTGGTGAATACATCCTGAACCTGATAGACACACCGGGGCATGTGGATTTTAATTATGAGGTTTCGCGCAGCCTGATGGCCTGCGAGGGCGCCGTGCTGCTGGTGGATGCTACACAGGGCGTGGAAGCCCAGACCATCGCCAATGCCAACCTGGCGCTGGACGCCGGTTTGAAAATCATACCTGCAATTAATAAGATCGACCTGCCAGGCGCTATGGTAGATGACTGCTGTTTGCAGCTGTATTCCATGCTTGGCCTGAGCATAGAGGACATTTTGCTCGTCTCGGCCAAGGACGGCACAGGTGTGATCGAATTGCTTGAAGCGGTGGTGGCGAGGGTACCTCCTCCTTCGGGAAGCGCAGACACTCCCTTGAAGTGCCTGATCTTCGATTCGTTTTACGATGCTTACCGCGGTGTTATTCCACACCTGAGGATATTCACAGGAAGCTTAAAGGCGGGGGACAAAATACTGATTAAATCTACCGAGAAGATATATGAGGTCGAGGAAGTCGGGTATTTCAGCCTCGGCCTGGCCCAGTGCCCCATGCTGCAGGCGGGCGAGGTTGGGTATGCCGTGGCGTTGATCAGGAACGCCGGCGAAATACATGTGGGAGACACCGTGGTTTCTTCCGACCACCCGGAGGAATTAGCTATACCAGGTTTCAGGATGGCGCAGTCCATGGTGTATTGCGGCGTTTATCCCATCGTGACCAGCGAATACGGCAAGCTGGGCGCAGCGCTGGAGAAATTCAAGCTTAACGATTCGTCCATTGTTTTCGAGAAGGAGAACTCGGCGGCGCTGGGTTATGGATACCGCATGGGCTTCCTGGGCATGCTGCACATGGAGATAGCTCTGGAAAGGCTGAGGCGTGAATATGAACAGGATATCATTGCCACCATGCCCTCGGTCATCTACAAGGTTTTCTGCAAGAATGGAGATATATTGATGCTGGATAACCCTTCTAAGTTCCCGCCCGAGGGGAACATAGGCCACATTGAGGAACCGATCATCAGGACCAGGATAATTGTTCCATCTGCTCATATCGGCCCCTGCATGGAACTGGCGGATGCCAAGCGCGGCACCCTGGTAGGCATCGAGCATCCCGACGACCGGCGGGCCATACTTATCTACGACTTGCCGCTGGCGGACATGATAACCGATTTCTACGACCGGCTTAAAAGCGTCAGCCGCGGGTATGCCAGCATGGATTATGAGCTGAACGGCTACCGTGTGGGTGATCTGGTCAAGGTCGACATAATCGTAAATAACGGGATAGTCGACGCGCTTTCTTACATCGCGCCCAAGGAAGGCGCCACGGCACGTGGCAGGGCTCTAATACACAAGTTGAGCAAGACTATCCCCAAGCATCTTTTCAAGATACCTTTGCAGGCAGCTATCGGGGCACAGGTGATTGCACGCGAGGACATCTTCCCTATGCGCAAGGACGTGCTGGCCAAGTGTTACGGTGGCGATATAACGCGTAAACGGAAGCTCCTGGAAAAGCAGAAAGAGGGCAAGAAAAAGATGAAGATGGTGGGTTTTGTTGAGGTACCTCAGGAAGCTTTCCTGTCCCTGATGAAAATTGAGGATTAGGTGGGCGGCATGCAGGGGTTATATGTGCATATTCCCTTTTGTGTACGCAAGTGCTACTACTGCGATTTCTATTCCGAAGGGGGCAAGCTGCATTTGCTGGATGATTACCTGAAGGCGCTGCTGACGGAGGCAGAGCAGTACCGCGGACTGACCTTCGATACCCTTTATATTGGGGGCGGCACGCCGAGTATATTGGGCGCTGCTGCGCTTGAGCAGATGATGCGAGGATTATCCGGTTGCCTCGGCCTTTCTGACCTGGAGGAAGCTACTATCGAGGCCAATCCGGATACGGCAAGCAGCGAATTTCTGAGGGCTGCGGCCGCCAGCGGTATAAGCCGTCTCTCGATCGGCGTACAGTCGTTAAATGATGATGAGCTCACCAGGTCCGGCAGGCTGCACAATGCCACGCAGGCCTTGAAGGCAATAGATATGGCGTCTGGATGCGGCTTTGATGACATATCAGCGGACATCATAGTGGGCCTGCCGGGTCAGACCACAAAGAGCCTTGAAAACACTCTCTGCAGCCTTTCGCATTCAGCAGTGACACATATCTCGGCCTATTGTCTGTCGATTGAGCAGGGCACCGAATTTGCCAGGCATCCGCCGTCTGGTCTGACAACCGACGAGGAGCAGGCTGAGCTATTCGAATTGGCCGCCCGTTACCTGAAAGAAAACGGGTTTGTGCATTATGAGATATCCAATTTTGCCCTGCCCGGCCGCGAATGCCGGCATAACCTGAACTACTGGCGGGGAGGTGAATACCTCGGCCTCGGACCGGGCGCGGCGTCGCACCTCCGTGGGAGGCGTTTCAAGAATGCGCCCGACCTGCAAAAATACATCGTGGGACCACTGGCTGATGAATGTGAATCCGAAACACTTGACGTGGAAAGCAAATTAGCTGAGGAGGCAATGCTGCGGCTGCGCCTGTTGGAGGAAGGGCTGGACATTGCCGAGCTGGAGGAGCGCTACGGGCGCAATAATGTTGGCCGCCTGCTTGCGAGGCTGACTAAACTGACGGACGCCGGGATGCTTGTTCGGGAGGGGAAGCGGTACAGGCTGCCCCCTGCTATGGTGATGGTCTCCAACCGGGTTTTCACGGAGATTATCAATTGAACTGCCGGTGATTACTATTTTTCGCCGGTTACCAGATGCCGGGGACCAGGGCTTTGCGGGAGGTTGGATAATCAGGGAAATGCTCGTGGTACCATTTATGATGAGACACGGCGCGGGGCGTCAGGTTGGCTATGCTCCAGAGGGCGAAGCTCAGACCTGCCAGTGACCAGGTTGCCAAAGCCCAGCCTGACCAGATGAGTATCTCTCCCAGGTAGTTGGGGCAGGATATCCAACGGTAAAATCCGCCCTGTGGTATAAGATAGCCGGTTTCTCCCTTTCTGCGCAGCAGTGCCAGCGTGTTGTCAGCCTGCCTGTTGATCACAAACCCGCAGATGAATACCGCCGTGCCGATAATAAAACGGGGGTCAGCCATCCATTGATTTGGGTATCCCCCTGAGAGTGTAAAGATATAGTAGCCGTTCAGCGACGCGTTGACCAGATTGAAAAAGAGGCCGGAGAAGGCTATGGAAAGCGGCATTTTCTCATTGGAGCTTTTCAGGCTGAAAGGGTAGATAAAGGCGCGGTGTATATAATGAGCCTCCCAGAGCAGAAGGAAGACGGCCGACGTAATCGATAGCGGGGCCGTTCCCAGGATGAAACACAGGGCGAATATCAACGGTGAACTGGATTCCATGATGATCCAGCCCAGCTTGCTGTCGAGCGACAATCCCCATCCGCTCCTGACATGCCGTCCATAAGGGGCCACTATGAAGAACAGGCTGATAAAAATAGCCGGCGACAGTACCCGCCAGATTATCAGTATTACGTTGAAAAGCAGGTTGGAAGTCATTATCAGCTATTCTTAAGATAACCGTTGTCTTTGAACCACCGTAGGGTGTCCTCCAGCGTTTCCCTGGCAGGTCGTGGGGCATATCCGAGTTCCAACGTGGCCTTGGCGTGGCTGATTTTGGGATTGCTCACCAGCGCATTCAAGGAAACGACGGTAAAGATTGGCCTGATACCGGATAATCCTGAAGCTGCCGTTACGATGGGAGCGCAGGCCCTGGCCATGGACATCGGGCAGACCAGTGTGGGGGCCCTGTTGCCCATAATCTCAGCGGCTATGCTGGCGATTTCACGCATCGACAGCCAGTGGCCGGACAGCAGGTATTTTGAGCCGGCAGCAGCCATTTCTTCAGCTTTAATGGCGCCCTCTGCTACGTCCCGGGCATCCACCCAGTCGAAGCCGCCCTCGATCAGGACGGGCATCCTTCCTGAGGCTATTTGGATGAGCGCCTGTCCGAAGTGGGAAGGGCGGTAGTCGAAAGGGCCAATGACCCCCGTGGGATTGATAATGACAGCGTCGAGTCCTGCCTGTGTGGCACTGATAACCAGTTGTTCGCCGGCTGCCTTGGAGCGGTCATAAGGTGGGGCATGAGGGGATGAAATATAGGGACGTGACTCATTGATGGGGGTGTCAAGAGGTTCGCTGCAGTGCGCGTGAATGGTGCTGAAATGCACCAGGCGTCTTACACCGCTGCGCAGGCAGGCTTCAATGACATTCCGGGTGCCTTCGATATTGACTGCGGCACAGCGGCGCCAGTCGTTCATCCTCAGTGAAATGTGAGCAGCCAGGTGATACACCACATCGGCGCCGCGGAACGCGGCTGACAATGAGTCCAAATCGCTTACGTCACCCTGGAGTAAATCAACCGGCAGGCCCTCTAAACCCAGGTTGCGCGTATGTGATAGCACGCGCACCTGCCTGCCCCTGGAGATAAGGGCCCTGGTGAGGTTAACGCCGATGTGTCCGGAGGCGCCCGTTATAGCAGTTAGCATGGTTTTAAAATGTATCTCGAGATATTAATGGCACAGTTTAAGTGTCCCATCATTGTATGTCAACCTGCTATAAACTTTATAAAAATACGTTAACGATATAGTTGATCCGATAAGAAGATTTGATAATACACTATTATGTTGTTATCATAAATGCCGTGATGAAAAGTCCAACAGCTACACTCGACGATATATTCAGCCCCCGCAGCGTGGCGGTTGTGGGGATATCTCCGCAGAATTGGATGACCTTCGCCGCTTTCGCGGTTTATTCTTTGAAAGAGGCTGGATTCCCGGCCATTTACCCGGTCAATCCCAAATACACTGAGGCCTACGGGTTGCCTTGCTATGCATCTGTCTCGGCCATTCCGGGCAGGGTGGACCATGTGATAGTGTGTGTGCCTGCCGAAAGGTCGCTGGATATCCTTGACGATTGTGCCGGTAAAGGAGTGCAGTCAGTACACTTCTTCACGGCCGGTTTCAGCGAAAGCGGTGAGAAAAAACGCATCGAACTGGAAAGGTGCATGCTGCAGAAGGCCCGCTCCGGCGGGTTTCGCATTATCGGTCCCAACTGCACCGGCCTGTATGTTCCTAAGGCGCGCCTGACCACGGCTACCCGCCTGCCAATGGAGCCCGGCGGAATTGCCTTTCTGTCGCAGAGCGGCGGCCATGCGCAGGATATGCCACTCCATGCCGGGGCGCGTGGGCTGCGCTTCAGCAAGGTTATCAGCTACGGCAACGCGCTGGATATCGATGAATGCGAGCTGCTGGAGTATTTTACCGGCGATCCCGAGACAAAGATTATCGCCGCATATATCGAAGGCGTCAGGGACGGCAGCCGCTTCCGCAGCGTATTGGAGAAAGCGGCGCGAACCAAGCCGGTGGTGATTTATAAGGGCGGCACGACCGATGCCGGGTTGCGCACCACTATGAGCCACACGGCCAGCATGACATCCTCGGTAAGGGTCTTCCAGACCCTCTGCCGGCAGGTCAACACCATCCAGGTGGGAGATATTCAGGAGATGATAGATGTGTTGGTCGCCCTGAATTTTGCCACTCCGTATCCTGCCGGGCGCGGTATAGCCGTGCTGGGAGTGGGAGGTGGGCCCAGTGTTGAGGCTGGTGACCATATGGAAAAGGTCGGCCTCCAGCTTACTGCATTGTCGGGAGAGGCCCAGGCGGAACTGAAGAAATTCCTGCCTAATGACGGGGGCATTTTCACCAACCCGCTGGACGCTACCAATCTGGTATTTCCGGATGTGATTTATCAGACCATGAAAGCGGTCAGCCAATCGCCTTCGGTGGACATGATAATGTACCATATGGGCTTTCACCCGGTAACCAGGTGGGGTGATGGAAGGTTCGCCAACGATTTCTTCCTGAAGCCGGCCGCCGAAGCAATACAAAAAGCGGGCAGGGAAACGCAGAAGCCGGTTATCCTGGCGCTCAACGCTGCCTCAGACGCTGCCGGTACAGACGAGCAACTCAAGGTCCAGTCGGGGTTTGTTGAAGCCGGGCTGCCTGTGTTCCACTCGATAGAAAAGGCCGGACTGGCCATGGCCAGGGTTGAGGCCTGGTGGAGGAGATTTACCCGGGCTTAATTATTGTTGATGGAGAACATAATGCAGCCGCAAAACCACACGGCCGGTCCATTAGACAACCAGCTTGATAACCTGGGCAAGCGCATCAAAATGCTTGAGGAAACACTTGCCCAGTTAAAAACGCTTGACTCTACCCTCCACGAGATACAATTCATACTGTATAGCTATGTTGAAAAGACAAAGGAAGGAGTCGTGCTCCTTCAGGATGAGATAGTGGTATGGGCAAATCAGGCGGCCTGCGACATGTTGGGATATATATCGGAAGAAGTGGTAAATAAATCTGCAGTTGACCTGGTTCATCCCAAGTACCGCAAGCAACTGTCGGCCCGCTTTGCGATGGTGCAGGCGGGGGACGAGATACCTGCCGGTGTGCTGTGGCCCTTCATCAGCAAAACCCGTGAAATAAAGTACGTCAGGCCTTTCAGTTACCGCGTCATGTACATGGGGCGGCCGGCCGTCATGGCATTTTTCTATGACGTGACCGCGGATAAGAAGCTGCAGGACGATCTGGCGATGAGGGCAGAACTGCTTGAACTTGTTAATGAATTGGTATTTGTGTTGGATGTGAGGGGCAATATAATATATGTCAACAGAGCTATGCACGAGTCCCTGGGATATACACGGGATGAGATGGTTGGGCGGAGCATTCTTGATTTTCACACTAAAGATCACCAGGAAAGGGTCAAACTCCGGTTGAAATTGGCTACACCTACAAGCCAGGGCAAGTACAAGACGGTGTACGTGGGCAAAAATGGTATCATGGTTACGGCATCCTCGAGTGGTAAAGTTATCAATCTTAACGGCACGCAATATATTCTCGGAGTGGCCAGGCCACTTGATCCTCAGGATGCACCAATATAAAAGCTACGGATCTTACGCAAATGTGGACATGGGTGGCCAATGCTGGTGCCTTTTTGCGCCTATAGAAGAGACCCGTTAGTGTACGGAACGTACAAATCAAGTGACTTTAAGTAGCGAAATTGAAACTGAAACTGAAACTGATTCACCCGTTATGGACCCATCTGCCGGCATTGCTGCTGATAGCCATAGCCGTAGTTTTTACGCTGATGGCCTTGCCTCTGCCGGATTCTGCGCCTACTCATTTCGATATCAGTGGGAAGCCTGATGCCTATGGCTCGCCCTGGACAAGTTCACTGCTGTTACTGGGCCTGTCCTTCGGTTTTCTTATCCTTTCGGCCTGGTTGGACGAACTCTGGACGCGCCAGGAGAAAAAGAAAACCTTTAACTGGATATCGCTTTTCGATGAACTCGCCATCGGCGATATGTGCGGGATCCAGATAGCCTATGTCAATATGCTCAGGTTATCCGGCCCGATATTCTCCTTCCCATGGATTGAGATAGCGCTGGCCTGCGGACTGGCTACCGGCCTGGCGGTGCTTCTGGAGCTTGTCAGGCCTTACCGTCATTATGAAAAAGTGTATGCGGCAACGGATATAAGCCGGATACAGGAGAAGATTGCCCGGATTATTGAATCAGGCAAGCCCCTGGATTATAAGGAGTCGCAAAATCCCGCTTATGCTGGCGTGCTGGCTATTGTGGTCCCGGCGGGGATGTTTGTGGCCGCTGCCCTTACCTGGCAGGTTCTGCCGTGGCTGTCCATTATATTGATCTTAATCGGGTTTGGCTTAATAACGACATACGGCGGATTCCGTATATCGGTTACCAGGGATTTAGTGGCTGTGAAAATGGGAATACTGGGGATAAATCTACTGCAGTTAAAAACTGCCGAGATAACCGCTGTGGAACTGCACGACTTCTCACCCCTGCATGATTTCGGTGGCTATGGTATACGCTTTAATGGCGGGATGCAGGCATACTTCCTGAAAGGCGACCGCGGCGTTTTGCTGTCCGCCGCCGGCGGCAAGAAATACCTGCTCGGCTCAGATGACCCGGAACAATTAGCCGCGGTCATCGATGCTGCCCGCGCATGATGCGGCTTTGTCCGGGGTCTGCAGCTTACACGAAATAGCGCGGGATGAGATATTTTAACTGCCGTAAAATATTCCTGAAGAAGCCGATACGCTTTTTCTTCTGTTTTTTCTCCATATTATCCACCTGTATTACTTCTCGTATTTTGCGATGAGGTCGGCGGCGTTCATGGCCGAAGCGGTCACCACCGGTATGCCACCGCCGGGGTGGGTCGAAGCCCCTACCAGGTAAAGACCCTTAATTGATTTCGATTTGGCGGCCGGACGGAAGCAGATTGAATGGGGAACATCCTGCCGCAGAGCATAGATGGCCCCTCCGGGCGATAGCAGCCTCTTTTCAAAGTCGGCCGGCGTGGAGAATTCTGCTACCTGGATATGTTCTTCCAGGCCGGGCAGGTATCTTTGAGAATAGTATTTGATTATGCGCTCCATCAGGCCTTTTTTCTCCGCATCCCAGGTGGTCCCGTCGAGCTTGCCGGGTCCCGGCCCCATGGTAAGGATAATAATGTTGTGTCCTTTGGGCGCCAGGTTGGGATCGGAGCGGGTCGTACAACTGATGATGCCGAATTGTTCCGCAGGATAGCGCCCCTGCTCATATTCATCCCACCAGTATTTATTCATCTCTTCCATGGGGATAGTGGCCAGCGTGTGGTGCGATTCCAGCGGGGGATCGTAGTCGACCCCAAGGTAAACCGTGGGAGTTGACATCGAGTATTCGTAGCTTTTCACGCCGGTGCGGACAATGCCCGGCAGGTGATCCTCGCCGATTAATTCCAGATAGAGGGTTTTGGCGTTGATGTCGGAGATGACCAGGTCCGAGGTAATCTCCGTGCCATCGGTCAGTACCACGCCCATAGCCTGCCTGTCCTTCACCATAACGCGTTTTACCAGCGTATTCAACTTCACTGTCATGCCCAGTTTCTCGCCTACCCTTTGAAACGCGGCCGGAATCGCGATCATTCCGCCTTTGCTGTAATAAATCCCCTCGTGCTCGGAATATGGTATCACCGCGTACAAACCGGGCAGCAGGTCGGGGGGAAGCCCTGCATACAGGCACTGGTAGGAAAGCGACTCGCGTATTTTTTCGCTTTTAAAGAACTTCTTCAGGACTGCCTGGTAGCTGCCGTTGAAAAGCGGCATGTATTTGAGCATGGCAGGTGTCTGGGCAAACATGCTTACAATGTCCCCGAAAGTATTGGCCGGCTTGATGAAAAAGCCTTCAATCGCGGCGTCGTTGAACTCCTTCATGTATTTGCAGAAGGCGTACCACCCCTTGACATCCTCCGGGGCTATTTTCGCTATCTCCTGCGCAGACTCCTGGATAGATTTGGGATAGCGCAGCTTTGAGCCGTCCCTGAGCAGTACCGAAAAGATAAGGCGGGGCTCGATGAGCTCAACCTCTTTTCCCAGCGTGGTGCCGAGGCGCTGGAAGCACCAGTCCATGACCTGTGCATCCTCGATGATGGATGCGCCGAGGTCGAAGTGGTATCCGCTTCTTTCAAACGTGGAGCAGCATCCGCCCACCCTGTCGCTCTGTTCCAGCAGCAACACCTTACGCCCCTGCTTGGCCATCAATGCCCCTGCAGCCAGTCCGCCGATGCCGGCCCCGATCACAATAACGTTATAATCAGCCATTTGAAACCTCCCTGTGATATCAGAGTTTGATTGTCTGGAAATAGAGTGAGTCGATATGGTGGGCCATTGTGGATTCGAACCACAGACCCCAGTCTTATCAGGACTGTGCTCTAACCAGCTGAGCTAATGGCCCTTTTGAAATGCAGAGTAAAGTATATAGTCTGCCGCGAATCAGTGTCAAATACCCTGCATTCCAATGCGCTCGTATTACGACCCTATTTGATGTTGTAGACCCAGCCGAACTTGTCGGGTTTTTCCCCGTATTGTATGCCGGTAATGGCGTCGTACAGCTTCAGGGAAAGGCTACCTACCTTGCCCTTGTTCACCATGATATCCTTGCCCTTATGCTGTATCAATCCGATAGGGGATATGACGGCGGCAGTGCCGGTGCCGAAGGCCTCTTTGAGAGTGCCCTTTTCAGCCGCGGCAATGACTTCATCAATTGGTAGCCGGCGTTCGCTGACCTTCATGCCCCAGTCTTTGGCAAGATGGATGACGGAGGCGCGCGTCATGCCGGCCAGTATCGTACCGCTCAGGTGAGGCGTGATAAGTTCGTCGCCGATATGGAAAAAGACGTTCATAGTGCCGACTTCCTCGATGTATTCTCTGTGGATCCCATCAAGCCAGAGGACCTGTGTGAAGCCCTTCTTGAGCGCCTCGTGCGCCGCCAGCAGGCTGGCGGCGTAGTTGCCGGCGGTCTTGACCGCGCCCATGCCGCCTTCCACCGAGCGTGCGTGCTCGATCGCCGTGATCAGCTTGACCGGGTTGAAACCTTCCTTATAGTAAGCCCCCACCGGCGAAAGAATGACGAAAAACCTGTAGGTATGAGAGACGTGGACGCCCAGGTTGTTGTCCGCCGCGAAGGCAAACGGCCGAATGTAAAGCGAGTAACCTTTCTGCTTGGGCACCCACTCCCTGTCTATTTTAATCAGATGTACCAGGCCTTCCTTGAAAGTCTGCTTGTCGACTTCCGGTATGCAGAGCCGCCGGCACGACCTGTTAAAGCGGTCGATATGCTCATCCAGCCTGAAGATGTTTATCGAGCCGTCCTTAGCATAGAAAGCCTTGAGCCCCTCGAACACCGCCTGTCCATAATGCAGTGTTGACAGCGAAGGCAGCAGCCTGATGGGTCCGAATGGTACGATTTTCGGCTTCAGCCAGTGCTCTTTTCCGTATGATATGGCCAGCATATGGTCGGTGAATACATCACCGAAGCCAAGCTTGGAGAAATCCACTTTCTTTATTTTGCTCTGTTTGATTTTTTTAACTTCCATTGCCATTTTGACCTCCTGCGTATAATATTTGGCCGTGATTACTGGGGAAGAGGGGACTCGAACCCCTACGCCTTGCGGCACATGATCCTAAGTCATGCTCGTCTGCCAGTTCCGACACTCCCCCGTTTTAGCATGGGCAGGTTATTTTACCAAATGTTCATCCCTACGGCTATCAGGATAACAAGGATAATAAAAACAGGCAGAGCATCTGCGATAGCAAGTACTCTGCCTGTCGGCTATTTAACTTGATATTCTATTTTGATAGGGAAGCTTAAATAGTATTCAGTTTTTTACTTAGTCGCCGGGTTTGCCGATAGCCCAGAGTGTTTTAATTGCAGCGATTACGGCTGCCGGGGCTACCAGTACGGTAATGTAGGCCAGGATACCGCCGATGAAAGCGTCAATACCAAGGAATTTCAGCGGCGCGAACGCGTTACCGACGACTATCAATGCGATTGCAGCCAGCAGGAGCGCCTGCGTTTCCTTGGGGGTGATGTTAAGGAAGCCGATAATGATGCCCAGGATAACCAGGATGAGTACAACAACGCCGTTTCCAGGTAGTACTAACCCTGCTACTACGGATATGACCAGGCCTACGATGAAAGCCCAGAATCCGACCAGGCCGACGATTCTACCCTTATCTATTGCCATGAAACCCTCCTCTTATATTTAGTTAACTACTTAACCATTATACACCTATGCGCGGAAAAAATAATAGGTAAATCCACGTATATTCACTTGAAAAACATATTTACACAGGCCCCGGTTTATGCTATTGTATGACAAAAGCAGGCTCTGCAATGGCCCCGGGTAAATTACTCTAAGAGGATTATGATGAAGAAAACCGCTCTCATGTCAGCGCTATCACTTCTCGCTGCGTTATTGTTGCCGGTGATTTCCTCGGTGGTTCAATCTTACCAGGCCCTAGCATCAGTACAATTTGACGACGTTTATGTCGATGCCTCGCGGCCGGACAATTCAGGCTATGGCTCATCCTGGGCCACCGCCAAGAAAGATATACAGTTCGGTATAAATACGGTAAAAGCAAATGGGACGGTCCATGTGGCGCCAGGCACTTATCATGAGAACCTTCATATCAGTGAAAATATGACCTTGCGTGGTGAAGAAGGCGCCCTGAATACCATCATTGACGGTAATGGATCGGGACAGGTATTGAATATTGCCAGCTACCTGGGGCAGACCAATACAATTTCCGGGTTCACAATCCAGAACGGGCATTTCAGCTGGGCGGATGTCGCTGCAAATCCGTCAGGTCCGGGAATGCCGACGGGGGGCGGTGTTTATGTTGCATATGGACACAAGGTTATTCTGAACGACTGCACGATCAGGAACAATACCGCAGATTTCATGGGAGGGGGAGTTTACAGCGCCGGAAATACTACGTTACTAAGGTGTACTGTCAGCGGCAACTCAGCTACGCATTTCGGTGGAGGCATTGCTAACTCTGAAGACCCCCCGATACCATTTGCTGATGGGGAAGTATTACATGCAACAATGACTCTTATCAATTGCACGATTAGCGGAAACAGAGTGACAGTGTCCATACCAACATTCACCACCGGTGCTGGATACCCTGGATACACAGAACCTTTACACGAATCACTTGATGGTCTACCCGGTCCACCCGTGGAGTTGCCTTCTTTGGGAGGGGGCGTATACAACAGTGGTGATGCCAATTTTCTGAATGTAACTATCGCCAATAACTCAGTATCTGGCTATCCGGAATTCCACGGAGGCGGCTTTGCCAACATACCACTTCAATGCATTAATCATGTGGGAATCATCCCCATATATTCACCCGACGTGACCTTTAAGAATACCATTGTCGCGGACAATGCTCCTGACAACGGTTATAATATTCAAGGAACGGTAACCTCCCGCGGGTACAACCTTGACAGCCAGAATACCTGCGGGTTCAACGCGGCGGGAGACCAGGTTAATACCAACCCCTTGCTGGGACCCCTGCAGGATAACGACGGCCCGACTTCCACCTGCGCTATAACGACTTCCAGCCCGGCCTACGCTCGCGGCGACCGCAGTGCCGCTCCCGACACCGACCAGCGCGGCGTGCCCAGGCCAATCGGCTCATGCTGCATCGGCGCCTATGAGGCAATACCACCCCCCGTCATTATTGTCAATCCTGCCATCACCGGTGTCAATCCTGCCAGCGGCACGCAGGGGCAGTGCCCGATGACCGTGATTTTAACGGGCACCAATCTCTCGGGGGTCACGGCGGTCAGCTTTGGGACAGGCATAACCGTGACCAGCTTCACGGTTAACAGCGATACGCAGATCACTGCTATCATATGTATAGATGCAAATGCCGCGCCGGGCGATCGCAATGTCTCCGTGACCACGTCCGCCGGCACCTGGACGGGCTTGTTCACAGTAGTCTCGCAAAGTATAGGCACGGGATCTCATAGCTCCAGTCTGACGGGGTTTGTGTCACTATCCCCGCCGGTAACCAATCCCATCATCCTGACTTCAAGCGCCAGCCTTTCGGCCAAGTCAGTCGCACCGGGAACGCCCGTAACGGTGACCGCGGATGTAACCAACAAAAGCGCGGTCAACGGCAGCAAAAAGGTCACACTGTACGTCAACGGTCAGGTGGAATCAACGCAGGGAGTAACCGTGAACAGCGGCGGTTCCACGAAATTGACCTTCAACGTGTCACGCAACGAGCCGGGTGATTACAATGTCTACGTGGACGGCGTACCTGCCGGCAGTTTTAAGGTGGAGCTTTTCAGGGAGTCCGACGGCATACTCATCCTCAGCGCTACCCTGGTGGCACTGGCTTTCTTGATTGGCATTGTCATGCTCTGGCGCAGGCAGCGCACAGGCTATTAATGACCTGTTACATATCTCAGGTTTCGAAGAGGTGGCTCCGGTTTTCTGGAGCCACCCTTATTTTGTACCACTGATTTAGCCAGATATTTTTATTCTTTTCCATTTCTCAGACAAGGCTAAATCAATACCAAAAGCGATACGCGTCACTTTACCCAATAAAATCAGGAATTCAATCGTAAAAAACTTGGTGAGCCGCCACGGACTCGAACCGTGAACCGGTTGATTAAGAGTTACAGGGGTTCAGTCCAGTTTTCGCTTTAAGCGGATTGTGTACCATAATAATTACGTTTATAAGTATGTGGAATTCCTGTTGGTAAGATGTGTGTTGGTTATTAGATTCTGGCTCATTGCCCAATTTGAACCTTTTCAAATATGATACCTGGGTCTTCTTGTCCCTTGTTGTACATTTCAATTAGATAACTACGAAATTGTGAGTGGCCTATTACCTGTTGTTTTGATGGCACCGTCAGCTTGGAAAAATGAGGTTCAATTACTGATAGAAATTGCTCTACTGTAATGCCACTAACATTCTTCAGGTGATGGGGCAGGAATTCCACTACAAGCACCTTAGAATTGGACAGTATCTCCTGCATTCCCTTCAAGGCAAAATATTCCGATCCTTCTATATCCATAACTATAAGATCGAAGTCCTTTTCCTCTAAGTAGCTATCGAGACAAAATGCCTTTACGGAAATCTTTTTCGGATTGTCATAGTAATATATAAGTTTTTTTTCTTTTGGTACTCGCTTACTACCTCCTGAATCTGCTCTATTTAGAAGAAATTCGATGTTTTCATTTTTATCGCTTGCGGCAATATTGAGTGCTTTGCAATTAGAAACAGAATTTAATGCAATATTTATTAACAACAAATCATATGTAATTGGGTTCGCTTCTATTGCGATAACTTTTTTGCATAGTTTCGAGATAGGTATAACAAACGTACCAATATGAGCCCCTACGATTAAGACTCTACTACCTAACGTAATATAACACTTCAGCCTTTCAATTTCATCCAACCCCCACTTCCCTTTCATTCGCAAGTTCATACCAACCCCATAATCTTCTGGATCTACTGCAAATAAGCCATTATCTGACTTGACTATCAAAGCGTATGCGTGCAATCCGAGTATTTTTTTAGTGATAGTGGCTATTAGTGCTTGAATTGCAGGTATAAATTTCGGTGCTTGAATTGATTGAAATACAAGTATTAATTTCTGCTTCATGTAGTACCTGCTTCAACGTAAACCATTCATTTAAAGCTGATTCTATGAATCAAAGCATTTAAGATTGTATGTGACCTTGATGCTCTGAAAAATTACACAAATAGTGGACTGTGCCCCGTATATGAGAATGCCAAATTATACACTCATGCCTGACGGGTTGGAAGAGCCTGCTTGTAGAACTAACAGGATCAGGAATAACCCCAGGTTGATAAACATGCCTGTCATAGCAGTACAGATTATACGACATTAAATAAGCAGTGGATATGTGCGCTTGACTTAATGTTATATATCTTGTATAGTTAATACAAATGGATAACATCTACGGCACAAAAGAAGCGGCTTCCAGGCTTAAATTATCGCCAGCGCATATAGTCAGGCTATTGGAAAGCGGCCAGTTGCAAGGAAAGAAGTTAGGGCATGACTGGGTCGTATTGAGCCTGGATTACAAGCGTAAGCGGAAAGCTAAAGGGTACAGAAAATTAGCTACAAGTCGAACGAATGCCGTTAAGCAAATTAAGCAAAATCGTAGCTAACCGTTAAGCAAATAATGAAAAGTATAGAAAAATGAAGCGGTAAATAATGACACAAAAAACAGGCAAAATCAGGAATTCAATCGTAAAAAACTTGGTGAGCCGCCACGGACTCGAACCGTGAACCGGTTGATTAAGAGTCAACTGCTCTACCAATTGAGCTAGCGGCCCAAGAAGCCAATATATTAGCACCTGCATATAAAATTCGCAACCTTGGCGTCAGTTGTGCTTGAGCCTATATAATATCCACTAAGCTTACAGCATCTCGGAGGAAACATGGACAGGCGATTCGATATTACCAACCATACGGCTGATATCGGCATTACGGCCTACGGAAAGGATCTGGCTGACCTAATGTCCAACGCGGCCTATGGCATGCTGACCCTCATCGTCGAGCCGGAAACTGTCAAATCCACGGTAACCGGGAAAATTGAGCTTGAAGAGCTGGATGATGTCGCCCTGCTGGTGGAGTGGCTTAACGCGCTGCTTTACGAAATGGACGTCAACCGCCTGCTCTTCAAGGAATTTGATATAGTAGTAACAGGGCAAACAAAATTGGCCGCTGTTTGCCGCGGCGAGCGGTTGGACCTGGCAAGGCATAGGTTGAAGCGCGAGGTGAAGGCGGCGACTTACCATAATCTTCGCATCGTCAACGAAAAAGGTATTTATATAGCAAGGATCATCTTTGATATTTAATAGGAATGGGAGCGAGCTATGGGCCACTGGTTGGGTGAGCTAAATAAAATAGACGATTACCGCTGGGAGATACCGCAGGATTATAAAACCGGTATGCGGGTGGCCGGACGGATATATGCCGATGAGGCCATGCTCGGCGCTATCAGGGAGGAGCAGTCGCTTGAGCAGGTGGCTAACGTGGCCTTCCTGCCGGGCATCGTTGGCTGCTCCATGGCCATGCCGGATATACACTGGGGCTACGGCTTCCCCATCGGGGGCGTCGCCGCCACCCGTGTGCGCGACGGCGTGATATCGCCTGGCGGCGTGGGCTACGATATCAACTGCGGGGTCAAGCTGCTGCGCACCGACCTGGATGAGGATGAGGTGATGCCCAGGATAAGGGAACTGGTGAACCACCTTTTCCATAACGTGCCTTCCGGCCTGGGCTCTGAGGGCAAGATCAAGCTCAACGACCGTGAGATGGAAGAAGTGCTCAGTTCGGGCGCCGGTTGGGCTGTCAAACGCGGTTACGGCACGCCCCTGGACCTCGAGTTTACCGAGGAACAGGGTTGCATGAAGGTTGCAGACCCTGGCAAAGTCAGCGACAAAGCTAAACAGCGGGGGATGCCTCAACTTGGCACCCTGGGTTCCGGCAACCATTTCCTCGAGGTACAGGTGGTACGGGAGATATATGATGCGGAGGCCGCCGGCGCTATGGGCATAACGCATGCCGGACAGGTGCTGATGCTTATCCATACTGGCTCGCGGGGACTGGGACACCAGGTCTGCGATGATTACCTGCGCGTTATGGGCGAAGCGGTCAGGAGATATGGAATCGTTCTGCCCGACCGCCAGCTTGCCTGCGCGCCCGTGGAATCTGAGGAAGGCCGCGATTACCTGTCGGCCATGGCCTGCGCGGCGAATTATGCCTGGGCTAACCGGATGTGCATTGCCCACTGGGTCAGGGATTCATTCAGCCAGGTACTCGGCAGGAAACCCGGGCAAATCGGGATGGAACAGGTCTACGATGTGGCGCATAACATAGCCAAAATTGAGGACCACGTTATTGAAGGGAGGAAACAGGCTTTATGCGTTCACCGCAAAGGGGCCACGAGGGCATTCCTAGCGGGGCAAGAAGGAATACCCGGAAGATACCGGCACATCGGTCAGCCGGTGCTTATCCCCGGTGATATGGGCCGCTGCTCGTTTATTGCCGTGGGCACGGAACGTGCGATGGCTGAGACCTTCGGCTCGACCTGCCACGGCGCCGGCAGGCTGCAGAGCCGCGGCGCAGCGAAACGTGGTATGCGGGGGACCGATGTCGCCGCAGAGCTGGCTTCACGGGGTATCCACATAAAAACCGGCAACCGTGGGGCGCTGGCGGAGGAGGCATCGAGCGCTTATAAAGATGTGGTGGATGTCGTGCGGGCGGCTCAGGGCGCCGGCATTATCAGGAAGGTTGCCATGGCCGCTCCCATAGGCGTGATAAAGGGCTAAAACCGCAATATTATTTACTGAATTACGCGTAATGGCGTTTGTCATAATCAGGGCAATTGTGTAAAATGGGTCAGAAATTTTAATAAAAAAGGAGTAATAAACATGGGTCTTGCCAGAGAAGTAGTAATTGTTGACTATTTACGCTCCCCGTTTTCCAGGTCCCGCCCCAAGGAACCAGAGAAGGATTTATTGAATGGCTACAGGATGGATGAAGTCCTTGCCATGCTTTGGAAGGAGCTGATCAAGCGGAACAAGCTGGATCCCAAAGAGATCAATGAGGCCATTACCGGCACAGCCAACCCGCTGCTTGAGAACTTCACCTTTGGCGGAAAATTCCCGGCATTTTACGCTGACCTGCCTTTCGAGGTTTCTACCCAGCAGGTTGACCAGCAGTGCGGTTCCGCCCTGTGCGGCGTAAGGACAGGCGTTATGAGCATAGCCTGTGGCTATTCCGATGTAGTCCTATGCGGAGGCATCGAGCACATGACTCACATACCCATGGGTGGCGGTGGTGCAATTAAATACCCCGACAAGCTCATCAACGACCCGCAGTACAAGAAAATCGACCTTATGTTTTCTGTCAATATGGGCTTCACCGCGCAGAAACTGCAGGAGATGGCCGGCATTACCAGGGAAGATATGGACAAATTCGCGGTAAGGTCGCATAAGCTGGCTTCCGAGTCAAAGGAATGGCTCAAAGGCGAGATACTGCCGGTCGAAATTACCCTCCCCGACGGCAGCAAACAGATGTTTGACTACGACGCGGCGGTCCGCGGCGATACCACCCTTGAGCAGCTTGCCGGGTTGAAGCCAGCCTACAAGCCCGATGGCACGATCACAGCAGGCACGTCCTCCCCGTTGAATGCGGGCGCAACTGCCATGCTCATCATGTCCCGGGAGAAAGCCAATAAGCTCGGCCTCAAGCCCATGGCCAGCTTCGTTTCCTTCGGCATGGCCGGTGTAGATCC
>JAPLHK010000030.1:24874-33580 GCA_026389715.1 Chloroflexota bacterium | reverse complement strand
CCGGCCCGGTGGGGTCTATACCGCTCTGTGCCCAGTAGATACGGATGTCATCCACTTTATCAAGCTTGTCCGCAGCATGTTTGGCGATGATATTGGTGATGCCCGGGCTGGCGCCGCAGCCTTTAATTGCCGTTATCCCGGCCTTTTTTGCTTCATCATCAAGTTCGAGGCTCTCCCTGGTTGAATCGAAATCATCATCTATATCCAGGAAATGGACACCAGCATCGATGCAGGCCTTGACCAGCCGGTTGCTGAACTTGTAGAAAGGGCCTATGGTGCTGACGGCTACATCGGTACCTTTTAATAATTTGACCAGCGCCGCATGATCATCCACATCTATTTCAACAACACTGACCCTGTTTCCCAACTCGGCAGCTATCCGCTTGAGGGATTTGGCGCTTGAGTCGGCAATCACGATCTCAGCGTCGGTGCGTTTGATTAACTGCCTGACGGCCTCGGCGCCCATCACCCCTGCACCACCCAAGACAATAATTTTCTTCATTTGACTGATCCTCCTTTTCGATCTATTTGACCAATTCCATGCCGCGATCCAATACCTTCATGTTTATATCAAAATCACTGCAAATGCTTCCCGTCTTCAAAGTCCCGAATCAAAATCCCCCACGGTTAATCACCTGTCAGCCTTGCCAGGAGCAATGATTTTTGAGCCTGCTTATATTGTTCCAGCGTATAGTGTTTCCTTAAATACCATCTCCGGAATGCCCACATGTCACATAGAACCATTATGTCGTGGGCAGCCAGGTCGACGTCCGTTATATTAAACTCACCCCGGTCACATCCCCACTGCAGTATTTTTTTTAAAAGGTCGACCTGGAATTCTTCACTTTGAAACAGTACAGACCTTTGCTCTGGCTTCAAATTCCTTGCTTCCTGATACCAGAAAACCGTGATGTCCTGTGTGGCGTCCACGAAAGAGATCAGGTCATCGATGGCACAACCAATGGCATCACGCGGAGACATCTCGTATAAAGCCGACAATCGCTTTTCAGTAAATCTCTGTAAACCGGCGGACGTAATCTCCTGGAAAAGCGATAGGATGTCGTCCTTGGAGCGTATGTAATAGTAAAGCGCACCGATACTAACACCACATTCCCGGGCTATATCCCTTATGGTTGTTTTGAGATAGCCGTTCTTAACGAACAGCGCAGCAGCCTTAACAGCCAATTCCCGCTTCCTCTGCTCCGTAAGATTTTTATCCGCTACTCGTATGACAACCCCCTGTAATCTTATAATTCGAACGCTTGTTTGGTTTATAAAATTAACACACCATTCCGCCTGTTGTCAAGCTATCTTCAATTTATAGCTGTTTATGCTATAATCCCAAACGTGAATATACTTGGCATTGAAACGTCGTGCGATGAAACATCTGTAGCCATTGTCAGGGACGGGAAGGACATACTGTCAAATGTCATCGCCTCCCAGGTGGAGGTGCATGCCAGGTACGGCGGCATCGTCCCCGAAGTTGCCTCGCGCCAGCATCTGCTGACCATGGTTCCCGTCGCTGAAAAGGCGCTGGCGGATGCCGGTACCGGGCTCGAGCAGATCGATGCCGTGGCCGTCACCATGGGCCCGGGTCTGGCCGGCTCATTGATCGTGGGGGTGAGCTTTGCCAAGTCGGTAGCCATGGCTGTGGGCCTGCCACTGGTCGGTGTCAACCACCTGGAGGGGCACATCTATGCCAACTGGCTGTCCTCCGTTCAGCCGGAGCTGCCCTGCCTGTGCCTGATCGTTTCCGGCGGGCACAGCGATATGATATTGATGGAGGGCCACGGGCGTTTCCGCAAGTTGGGCGGCACGCGGGACGACGCCGCCGGTGAAGCCTTCGATAAAGGGGCGCGCATACTGGGGTTGCCCTACCCGGGCGGACCGGCCATCCAGAACGCTACCAGGGGTGTAACCACCTCGCTCTCGCTGCCCCGCGCCTGGCTGAAGGATAACGACGACTTCAGCTTCAGCGGTGTCAAGACAGCCCTCCTGCACATGGCCGAGGAGAAGGCTGCCCCGGATGAGCAGTGGGTCAAAGAGGCGGCGGCGGCCTTCCAGGATGCCATCGTGGAAGTGCTGGTCATCAAAACCATCCGGGCCGCCCGGAGGCTGAGCGTCAGGCAGGTACTGCTGGCAGGCGGTGTGGCATCCAACAGCGCCCTTCGCGACCGTTTCGCAGCCGATTCGCCGCTTCCCGTTCTTATCCCTCCTCCCGTGCTCTGCACCGACAACGCGGCTATGATAGCTTCCTGCGCATTCTATCATTTGGGCAGCGGTAATCCTGACAACAGCAACCTTGACGTCATGCCCGGGCTTGCTTTTGGCTGATACAAACCGGGCAGCACTCGCAATCTTTCACGCGGCAGTATCTCTGATACAGGCGTATCATTCCCTGTTGCCGGCAGGCATTTAACTTTCCGTCCCGCCGGCCTGATAAAACGCCTGACATGTACCGGGTTAATTCATTGGCTGGCGAAGCCGGGTGCTGAAGGTACGTACTCAGAACCCTGTTTTCCAGCCGGGTATCTTTATTACGCCTGGCCAGGGCGGTAAAAAAAGGCAGCACCACGTTGATGGCTATCTCGCCCGCCCTGCCCCTGCCGATCAGAACAGTAGGCGCTTGAGTTGATTGAGCAGAATTCCAATGCCCAAAGATTGCTTCGTCGCTTCGCTCCTCGCAATGACATTTTTGGACGCGTTCCTCGAAACAGGCCCCATTTACCTGCAGGCCCTCTGTCAGGCTTTTCGCTGCCCCTGCTCCGGCGTTGCCGGCCAGGCGCCTGAGCCCCGTCAGCAGGCCGTTTTCCCCGTATCTCTGCAACAGGTAGCTTAAAGCTGCTATCCTCCTCACCGGGTGGTTAACCGGCCTCACCATTGTGAGGCTCCAGTCGGAGGCCCTGCCCGACAGTATGCTTCCGGATAACCTTCTCCACTCGCTTTCCAGTTCCTCCGCGTTATCCATGCTCTCCCTGTCATTTATCATCTCCCTTTGAGATGGCAGCAGCCCGGCTGCGCCCAGCAAAACAGCCTGCTTCCTAAGCAGGCTGTTGCCGGCCAGCTGAAAGATCACCGGTAGCGGCAGCCTATCGGCCAGGGCCTCCAACGGCGCCTTGTTCCTGGCATAGCCGAGCGCGCGGCAGATGCCTTTATACAGTACCTGTGCGGCCTCATCGGCCTTCAACGCCTCAGCATATTCAGCCGCCCTCTCCTCGAGCCTGCGCAATCCCTCGATCAGCAGGACCGTACCGGTCCACCTGCTGTGACCGCCGCCGTGGAGGCAGGGCCGTACCGCGCGGGTTTCCCAGCGGCGCAGCGTAGCGCCGTATACATTTATTATATGCTGGCCCAGGATTACGGTGGGCAGGATGCGCCCGTCCTGCAGCTTTACCGGCAAACCGCCCTTCTGCCACAGCGCCACGTGCAATATCACACCGTTACAGGCTGGATCTTTATGGTGCCCGTGTTTAAGCCACAGGTCCGAGGTCACGTGCACCTCGATATCACCCACAACTTTCTGCCTGTTTACCCGGATAACAGCATCCTGGAAATCGCAACCCGGCCTGGTGCTGACCCTACCCGGGCAGATGACCTCGATGCTGTTTCCGAGGTCATCTGAGAAATTAGCCAGCTTCCCCGACATCCATAGCCCGGCCACATTTTTCTCGCTTATCTTATCCATCTTTCCACACGTTATCGTGTAAGTCGAGGTAAAAAAATACCATTTTCACTTTACACTGGCATCGTATTTGAAACCGCTCCTATCCGCGATGATGGACAGCAGCCTGGCCGACGCCCCCCTTGGTTGATACTGGCCCAACTCCCATTCGCTGACCGTCTGCTGGCGGATGCCCATTTGCCCGGCCATTCCCGCCTGGGTCATATCCAGGTGTTCTCTCAGCGCCTTGATCCGCCCGGCATCCCAGCTTACTTTCTTTGTTTTTTCCATCTATAAATATTTTACACGTTATCGGGTAGTGAATCAATTTGAATTTTACCCTGGTGCTAATTAATATATGCTTAGAAATAAGTGGGATTATCCCACTTGACAAGTTTTCCCACTAATAATAAAATACACTACAGCACATAACATAACAAATTACATAACCAGTGAGAAGGTGAGTAATGGTAATAAAAGATCAAGTTTTCGAAAAAATAGCTGATAGCGTTAAGCCAGATACAAAAAAAAGAGTAGTTCTTCAGCATGTCCAAATAAAGGAAGGGGTTACTTACCATATATATCAAAACTCACTCGGTCAAATTGTATTAGACCCACAAGTAACTATCTCCGCTTCGGAGGCATGGCTATTCAATAATCCTGAGGCCCTTATGTCCGTAAGGCGTGGCCTTGTAGATGCTGCGCAAGGCAGGGTGTCCAAAATAGATATGGATACCCTATAAGGATTAGTGTCTTTGTTTGAATTGAATTGGACAGCTGAAGCAGAAGAAAACTTCAAATCGCTGAAAAATAATGTTTCCCTAAAAAAGCGCTACAAGGCTGTAAAGAAGTCTATTAAATACCTGGAAGAAGACCCGAGACACCCCAGCCTTCAAACACATGAATATGATAGTCTAAGAGGTCTTAATGGTGAAAAGGTTTTTGAAGCATATGCTGAACAGAATACACCGGCAGCTTATAGAGTATTTTGGTATTATGGTCCAAAACGGGGAGAGATAACTATTCTTGCAATTACACCGCATCCTTAGGGAAACCTGACCTATGCCAATCTACGAATACAGGCCCGTCAAGGCAGGCTGCAGCTACTGCGGCAAAGGCTTTGACGTCCTGCAAAAAATATCAGAGCCTTTATTGCAGAGTTGCCCGCGCTGCGGGGCTGGGGTCAGGCGCGTCATCTCAAGTTTTTCCGCCTGCGTGAGCGGACCCTCCCCGGAATCCGCCTCTCTGGATGGCAGGTTAAACGATTTCGAGTCCGAGGGGAAGTGGAGCCACGCCGCGGAACTGGCCGATAAGGCCGGGCTCAAAGAAAGGGCCATGGACGACTACAAAAAAGCCGGCTACAACTTCTAATTCCCCGCTCGATTACATACATTTTTTAGCAGTCACCCCTTTACAGTGATAATTATTTATGCTAACATATTTAGCAGTCTTGAAAAGAGATTGCTAATTTTTATAGGAGGTAAGAATGGCTGTTAAAATTCAACCTTTGGGTGACAGGGTACTGGTAAAACCTCTTGAAAAAGAGGAAAAGACAAAAGGTGGCATCTTCATACCTGATACTGCAAAGGAAAAACCGCAGGATGGCAAGGTGCTGGCGGTAGGCCCCGGCAAGATGTCCGACGATGGCAAAAGGCTGCCCATGGACGTGGCCGTCGGCGACGTCGTCATCTACGCCAAGTATGGCGGCACCGAGGTCAAGGAAGATGACCAGGAGCTGATCATCCTCAGGGAAGCCGACATCCTGGCCAAAAAGAAGTAACCGGGTATCCAACAGAAAATAACTATCACATTTATTTAGGAGGAAAAGGTTAAATGGCAAAACAAATAAAATATGGAGAGGATGCCCGCAGGTCTTTAAAGAACGGCATCGATGCTCTCACCAACGCCGTCAAGGTCACACTGGGACCCAGCGGCCGTCCCGTAGCATTAGATAAGAAATTCGGCCCGCCCAGCGTCATTAACGATGGCGTCACCATCGCCAAGGACATCGAGCTTCCCGATCCCTTTGAAAATATGGGCGCGCAGTTAGTCAAGGAAGCATCCACCAAGACCAATGACAAATGCGGCGACGGCACCACTACCGCCACCGTCCTGGCCCAGGCCATCGTGACCGAGGGCTTCAAGAACATCGCCGCAGGCGCGGACGCCATGTCCCTCAAGCGCGGCATTGAACAGGCCGTAAAGTCCATGGTCGCAGAGCTCAAGAAGATGGCCAGCCCGGTCACCACCAAGGAGCAGGTCGCCCAGGTGGCCACCATTTCAGCAGCCGATTCTCAGATCGGCAACCTCATCGCCGAGGTCATGGAAAAGGTCGGCAAAGACGGCGTCATAACCGTAGAGGAATCCAAGGGCCTGCTGTTTGAAACCGACTACGTCGAAGGCATGCAATTCGACCGCGGCTACATCAGCCCCTACTTCGTCACCAATGCCGAGCAGATGAAAACGGAGATCGAAGACCCATATATACTTATCAGTGACAAGAAGATCACCGCCATCTCCGAGCTTCTGCCCATACTTGAGAAGGTCCTCCAGGTCTCCAAGAACCTGGTCATCATCGCCGAAGATATCGAGGGTGAAGCCCTGGCCACGCTTGTTGTAAACAAGCTGCGCGGCACGCTCACCTGCTTGGCCATCAAGGCCCCGGGCTTCGGTGACAGGCGCAAGGCCATGCTTGAAGATATCGCCCTGCTGACCGGCGGCAAGGTAATCTCGGAAGAAATTGGGCGCAAGCTTGATTCCACCGTTGTTGCCGACCTTGGCCGTGCCCGCAAAGTAGTTGCCGACAAGGACAACACCACCATCGTCGAAGGCAAAGGCTCTGAAGAGGCGATCAAAGCCCGCATCAAGCAGATCAAGGCGCAGATCGACGAAACCACCTCAGACTACGACAAGGAAAAGCTGCAGGAAAGGTTAGCCAAGCTGGCCGGCGGCGTTGCCGTCATCAAAGTTGGCGCCGCAACTGAAGTTGAGCTTAAAGAGAAGAAACACAGGGTTGAAGACGCGCTCTCAGCCACCCGCGCAGCCGTTGAAGAAGGCATCCTGCCGGGCGGCGGCGTAGCAGTCCTGAACGCCGTCCAGATACTCGACAAGGTCAAGGCCGAGGGCGACGAGCGCACCGGCGTCGAGATCATCAAGAAAGCCGTTGAAGAACCCCTGCGCTGGATCGCCATCAATGCCGGCCAGGAAGGCTCTGTGGTTGTCGACAAGGTAAAGCGCAGCAAGAAGGGCATCGGTTATGATGCACTCAACAATGACTATGTTGACATGGTCAGCAAGGGCATCATCGACCCGCTCAAGGTCACCAGGACCGCCCTCGAGAACGCAGCCAGCATCGCCACCATGATACTTACAACCGAGGCACTGGTCTGCGACCTGCCCGAAAAAGACAAGGGTATGCCACAGATGCCCCAGATGCCTGAGTACTAAAAACCACCGCAAATAAGTAGAAGAGGCCGCCTGCAAGCAGGCGGCCTCTTTGTTTTCCAGCCACCTTATAACTTCATCAATTTAGCAACAGAGCCATCGTCCTTAACAGGGCCGACGATCGCCAGGTTTAATTTCTCCGCCTTGAACAGTTCCCCCGCCACGCGCCTGATATCTTCCAGGGTGACATTTTCGATGGCCTGCTTAACATCGTCTATGGTCATTATCTTGCCCGTCAGTACCTCCTGGGCGCCGTACCAGCCGGCCACCTTGCGGCTATCCTCCATGCTGAGCAGCAACCCGCCCATGGACATCTCACGGGCCTTGTTCAGTTCCGCTTCGGATACGCCGTCCCTGGCCTTAGCCAGCTGCTTCAGGATAGCCTTTATGGCTTTGCCCGTATTCCCAGGCTCGATCCCGGCCATGATGCCGAAGACACCCGTCTCGCGAAAATTCTCAATATAGCTGTGTATATCATAGGCCAGCCCCAGTTTCTCGCGTATCTCGGTAAACAGCCGGCAGCTCATACCTACGCCCAGTATTATGTTAAGCAAATACACGGCAAACCTGTCGGGATGGAAGATGGACGGCGCTTCCACTCCCATCACCAGGTTTACCTGCTCGGTTTCCCGGTGCTCGATTCTCGTCCGCGGTCCCGCCTGCTCAATTTTGCTTTCCCTGTATTCCGGCGCCATGCCCTTCCGCCAGTCCCCGGTGGCCTGACGGAGTAGCTCTAAGGCTCCTTCGGTTTCAAAATTGCCCGCTATGCTTACCAGCATGTTGTTGGGTGTGTAATAGTTGTTAAGAATATAGAGCATCTGCTCACGCGTAATAGCGCCGACCGTTTCCTTGCTGCCGGCCACGTCCCTGCCCATCGCTTTGCCCGGCCACATGAGCTCGTCGAATATCATCCCCACCCGCTGTTGCGGGGAATCGAGGCTCATATTGATCTCTTCAATGATAACCTGCCTTTCTTTATCTACATCTTCTGTGCGGAAGAGCGGGTTGCGCAGCAGGTCGACGATCACGTCCACCGCTATCTCAAAGTGCTGACTGGCCAGCTTGCACCAATAAGAGGTGATCTCGCGGTCGGTCCCCCCATTCATGATGCCCCCCACCCCTTCAATGGCCTCGCTTATCTCGTACGAGCTCTGCCTCTTGCGCGTGCCTTTGAAACACATGTGCTCAATGAAATGGGAGATGCCGGCTACCCCGTCATGCTCGTAGCAGCTCCCGGCCGTAACGAAAAACAGCACCGATACCGACCTGGTATGCGGCATCGGGCAGCTAATGACCTTCAGCCCGTTATCGAGGATGATTTTCTCATATTCCATAATTCCCTGCCTGTCCGGTCAAATGCTTTTCCCGGTAAACTCCAATTATAGCAAATTCAAATTGGCCGGGGTACGTGCTATAATCTATTTACAGAAACGTTTCAATCGTAGTTAAGGTACGAAATAAACTCGGG
This sequence comes from Chloroflexota bacterium, assembly GCA_026389715.1. Classification (GTDB taxonomy): domain Bacteria; phylum Chloroflexota; class Dehalococcoidia; order GIF9; family UBA5629; genus CAIMUM01. Next base: position 25,007 of record JAPLHK010000030.1, on the reverse strand, counting down.
GTTTGAAGATATGGATACTGGAACCTGGAAAGTGAAAACGGGCCTCGCCCAGATGCTCAAGGGCGGGGTCATTATGGATGTGGTCACCGCGGACCACGCCAAAATAGCCGAGGACTCCGGCGCCTGCGCTGTG
>JAPLHK010000030.1:0-24805 GCA_026389715.1 Chloroflexota bacterium | reverse complement strand
GTGGCGTGGCCAGGATGTCCGATCCCACCGTCATTACCGCTATTATGAAGGCTGTCAGCATACCCGTGATGGCTAAATGCCGCATCGGCCACTTCGTGGAGGCGCAGGTGCTGCAGGCCCTGGGAGTCGATTTTATCGATGAGTCGGAGGTGCTGACTCCCGCCGATGAAAGCCACCACGTCTGGAAGCACGACTTCAAAGTCCCCTTCGTCTGCGGCTGCCGCGACCTGGGCGAGGCGCTGCGCAGGCTGTCTGAAGGCGCCGCCATGATACGCACCAAGGGTGAAGCCGGCACCGGCAACATCGTAGAGGCGGTCCGACATATGCGCTCGGTGCAGGGCTCGCTGCGCCGGCTGAAATCCATGAGCGCCGACGAGCTGTCCGCTGAGGCCAAGGCGCTGGGCGCGCCGCTCGATCTCGTCATCGAGGTGCACAATACCGGCAAACTGCCAGTGGTCAACTTCGCCGCCGGTGGTGTGGCGACGCCCGCCGACGCCGCGCTGATGATGCAACTCGGCGCCGAAGGTGTCTTCGTTGGCTCGGGTATCTTCAAGTCCAGCGACCCGGAAGCCCGCGCCAAGGCTATCGTCAAGGCGGTCACGCATTTCAACGATCCCACCATCATCGCCGAGGTATCCAAATCCCTGGGCGGCGCCATGCCCGGGATCGAGATAAAAAGCATACCTGAAGACAGCCTGCTTGCTACCCGCGGATGGTAATTTATAAGTTGTGTTCCCTGAAATCGCAACAACCGGCCTCAAATCCGGCAGGAGGGCATCTTGCAGACCGTAAACACCGATGATATCCATTCGCTGCTGGCCGTCATGCCCCCGCATGTAGCCTCCGATCTCAAGAAAGACCTGGGGAACGGCGAATTGCTGGAGGTCGTCATGGACCTCGGCCGGCTGCCGGAAGCGCGTTTTCCCGGCCGCGAAGTGTTTATCGGTGACCACGAGGTGACGGACGCCGATATACAGCATGTCACGGGCCTCATCGGTGCCTTCAGCGGGGACAACCGCGCCGGGCTCACACGCACGCTGCACCGCATCTCGGCCATCCGCAACCGCGAGGGCAAGATCGTCGGGCTCACCTGCCGCGTCGGCCGCGCCGTGATGGGTACGGCCAGGATAATCCAGGACCTGGTGGAAACGGGTAAGAATGTGCTGCTGATGGGCCCGCCGGGCATAGGCAAAACCACCATCCTGCGCGAAACCGCCCGCGTGCTGGCCGATGATTTAAAAAAACGCGTCATAGTTGTCGATACGTCCAACGAGATCGCCGGCGACGGCGATATACCCCACCCCGCCATAGGCCACGCCAGGCGTATGCAGGTGCCGATGCCCACACTTCAGCATGCCGTGATGATCGAGGCGGTGGAGAACCACATGCCGGAGGTCATCATCATCGATGAGATCGGCACCAGCCTCGAGGCGGACGCTGCCCGCACCATCGCCGAGCGCGGCGTCCAGTTGGTGGGCACGGCCCATGGCAACAGCCTGGAGAACCTGCTGATGAACCCCACGCTGTCGGACCTTATCGGCGGTATCCAGACGGTGACCCTGGGCGACGAGGAGGCGCGCCGCCGGCACACGCAGAAATCGGTGCTGGAAAGAAAGGCCCCTCCCACCTTCGATATCGTGGTGGAGATACAGGAACGCTACAAGGTGCTGGTGCACCCGAACGTGGCAAATTCGGTGGACGCGCTGCTGCACAATCAGGATACCAGTTCCGAAGTACGCTGGCTGGACCAGGATGGCCAGCTGGTGAAGGAGCAGAAGTCGGCCACACATGAGAATCACGGCAGGGTGGATACCGGCAGGAAGCGGCTGAATATCTTCCTTTTCGGCATCAACCGCCCGATATTAGAGCAGGCGGCCCATGAGAAGGGGCTGGACATCACTATCACCGACGACATGCGGCGCTCCAACCTGGTGATAACCACCAAGAACTACTTCCGCCGCAAGCCGCAGAAGCTCCGTGACGCAGAGATACAGGGTATACCGGTATATGCCATACGCGGCAACAGCCTGCAGCAACTGCGCCATTGCTTAGACAGCATCTATACCGGACCGCGGGACGAGGTCATGGATTCGGCCATGGAAGAGGCCATGACGGCCATTGAGCAGGTGAAGAACGGCAAGGAGGAGGTCGAGCTGAGCCCGCAGAATGCCTTTATACGCAGATTGCAGCATCTGCTGGCCGAAAGGCACGACGTAAACTCCATGAGCGCCGGCCGGGAACCCGGCAGGCGTGTGAAAATAGTCAATAACTGAGCGGTCATAATTGGCAGGAGCTATGCAGGCACATCCAGGCTTCTTGATAACTTTCGAGGGCGGCGAGGGCTGCGGCAAGAGCACGCAGGCCAGGCTGCTCTATAATAAATTACAACAGCATAGCATCGCCTCGCTGCTGACGCAGGAGCCCGGCGGCACACCTCTGGGCAATAAAATCCGCTCGCTGCTCAAGATCAAACGCGATTTTCCCATCAGCCCGCTGAGCGAGCTGTTCCTCTTCTCCGCCTGCCGCAGCCAGCTCATACAGGATGTAATAGGGCCGGCCCTGGATACAGGCCGGGTGGTGGTCTGCGACCGCTTCAGCGCTCTGGATTTGAAGCTGATAGATGCAATCAATACCTCCGCCACGGGCGGGCTGAAGCCCGATGTCACGATATTGCTGGATATACTGCCGGAACAGGGCCTGCAGCGAAAAAAGAAGGTACATGAGGACCGCTTCGACTCTGAGGAGCTGTCCTTCCACCAAAGCATACGCGAAGGCTACCTGGACCTGGCGGCTAAAGAGCCCGGCCGCTGGCTGGTACTGCAGGCCGGCCTGCCCGTCAATAAGCTCAGCCAACTGGCCTGGGACCACGTCCGGCCGCTGATAGCCCGCGGCCGCCGGTAACGCTATGATTAACCGGCCCGACCACGCTGAGGAATCCTCTCTTTACATGCAGGGATACCGCCGTATCGCCGGCTTTGACGAAGCCGGCCGGGGCGCGCTGGCCGGCCCGGTGGTGGCAGCGGCGGTGATATTACCCCGCGAGCCGGGGTTCAACTGGATACCCCTGGTGAAGGACAGTAAGTTGCTGACCTCTAAAATGCGCGAACGTATTTTCGGCCTGATGCGGGACAGCGGCATCGAGATCGGCATCGGCATTGTCCCGCCGCAAATCATCGACAGCATCAATATCCTCAACGCGACCAAAAAGGCCATGCTGTCGGCCCTGCAGGCGCTTGCTCATCTGCCCGATTACCTGCTGATCGACGCGCTGGTCCTGCCGGGACTGCGCATCCGGCAAAAGGGCATCATCAGGGGAGACCGCTCGGTGCTCAGCATCGCCTGCGCGTCCATCGCCGCCAAGGTATCACGTGATCATATCATGCTGGAGCTTGACGCCGACTATCCTCAATACGGGTTCTGCAGCCATAAGGGCTACGGGACGGCGCGCCACCTGGATTGCCTGCGCAGGCACGGCGCCTGCCAGGTACACCGCCTGACTTTTGCCCCCGTGCGCGACCTGGCGAGGCTGATATGAGTAAACAGGAATCGGGCAGGCTGGGCGAGCAATTAGCCTGCGCCGCCCTCAAGAAAAAAGGCTATAAAATCATCGAGACCAACTACCATTGCCGCCAGGGGGAGGTCGATATCATCGCCCTGCATAAGGATTGCCTGGTGTTCATCGAGGTGCGCAGTAAGACCGGCAGCGCTTTCGGCACACCCGAAGAGTCGGTGACGGCGCAGAAGGGGCGGCGGCTGGTATCCACGGCCATGGACTATTTGAACAGCCACCAGGACCTGCCGGAAAACTGGCGCATCGATTTCGTCGCCGTGGAGTTAGACCCGCTCACCAATAAGGCCACGCGCATCGAGATCATCGAAAACGCCGTGGAATAGTATATCTGCTGAATTAGTCATCTAATTCTGTTATAATTCCTGCCCGGGACTTAGTAATACAGAAACATACCCAAAATAGGATATTTTCAAGTATTATGTCAGACGCAGGCAATTGACTACCTCAGGTCTTGTTTGGCGGGTGCTGCTGGGCATGCTGGTTCTTGCAGGTATCTGGGTAACCAGCCTGTACAGCGACATACTTTTTCACGTAATCGTCGAGATCTTTATTCTCGTGATGTGTTTCAGCATATTCATTGTGGCCTGGAACACACGTAATTATACGGATAACAGCTATTTTACGTTCCTGGGCATCGTGTACCTGTTTGTCGGCGTGGTGGAGCTTTTTCATGGTCTAACCAATGACGGCCTTGCCTTTTTCAACGGATACAGCTCTGATTTGAACCTTCAGCTCTGGATCGCGGCCCGCTACCTGCAGAGCATTTCATTTATCATCGCCATCTTTTTTATCTATCACCGGCTCCGGGTCAGGCTGACCGTCTCAACTTATACCGTTGCGTCGGTGTTGATACTGCTGTCCATATTCATATGGAGAATTTTCCCCGGTTGCTACAAAGCAGGACAGGGCTTCACCCTGTTTGCCATAATCAGCCAGTGCCTCATCGCCGCCATCTTTTTAGCCGCGGGCTTTTGGCTATGGGTAGCCCGGAAACATTTCGACCGTATGGTAATCATTTACCTGCTGCTTTCAGTTGCCTTCGCCGTTTTTGCGGAATCAGTCAACGCAGTTAATCACCTGCTGTACTTGGCTTCATTTTTCATGATCTACCGCGCTATAGTTGTGAGCGGACTGCTTAAACCATACGAAGTCCTATTCCGCAACCTGGCACGGAGCCGCGACCTGCTGCAAAAGGAGCGTGACCAGCTACAAAACCTGCTCGATATAGATGAGTCCATCTTGGTTGCCGTGGACAAAGATGAAAAGATCACCCTGGTAAACCGTAAAACAAGCGAAGTTTTCGGCGCGCCTGAAAATGAGATGCTGGGTAAGCCCTGGTTCGATACTTACCTGCCCAGCCGGGTGCGCGAAAAAGCTAAAGAAGGTTACCGCAAGATGCTGGCAGGCCAAGTACAATTGGTTAAATACATGGAAAGGCCGGTTTTAACCGCCGGCGGAGAGCAACGCAATATGGCCTGGCATAACGCTCTCATCCATGATGAAAGGGGAGTGGCTATCGGCACCTTCAGCTCCGGCCATGATATCACCGAGCAGAAGCGGGCCGAGGACCTTTTCAAGGTTATGTTCAACCGGTCGCCCGTCGGCATGTTTATTACGGAAAAGGGAAATTTCCGCCTGGTTAACCCGCAGTTCTGCAAATATGCAGGCTACACTGAAAATGAGCTGATCGGCAGGCAATCGTTATCCCTGGTTCTACCGGAGGATATGGGCCGGGTAAGGCAGGACGCCATCAGGGCTCTGAAAAATTCAAAGGATCAATTCGGCACTTACGACTACCGGGTAAAAACCAGGGACGGCAGTATCAAGTGGTTCATGGAATCCGTAACATCCATACACTACGGCGGCCGCCGCGCCACACTCGGAACAGTCATTGATGTATCGGAAAGAAAGGAGAACGAGGAGCTTTTCAAGTCGCTTTCCCTCATGGATGACCTGACCGGACTATATAACCGGCGCGGTTTCCTTACGCTTGCCGCCAAGCAGCTCCAGTTGAGCTACCGTATGGACAGGGGAGTCACCATCCTCTTCGCCGATGTGGACCGGCTGAAAACGATAAACGACAGCTTCGGCCATGTTGAAGGCGATACCGCCCTGGTGGCCACAGCAAACCTGTTCAAGGAGACATTCCGTGAGGCGGATATCGTCGGACGTATAATGGGCGATGAATTCGCAGTGTTCATGACCGGCGCGGATGACGAATACGCCTCAACGGTAATATCACGCCTCCAAAGCAAATTAGAAGCTTTCAACGCCGTTTCCGGTAAGCCCTACAAGCTTTCCCTGAGCTTCGGCCTGGCCAGCAGTGCGGCAGGCGAACCCTGCAACCTCGGCGAACTGCTGGATACCGCAGACCGCTTCATGTATAAAAGCAAGAACGAAAACCGCTGAACCGGCCGCCGGCGGCGTCCCTATTCCAGCGCTTCCATGGCGATGCAGCTGTGAGCCATCGAGGCCCCCGCACTCATGGTAATGGAGACAAAAATCGCTTCGGCGATCTGTTCATCGGTGGCCCCGGCCTTTTTGGCGCCTTTGACGTGGCCTTCGATGCAATAGGGACACCTGGTAATATGAGCGCAGGCCACCGCAATGAGCTCCTTGGTTTTCTTGTTCAGGCTGCCCTCGGCGAACACCTTGGCGTCGGCATCCAGGAAGGCCTTCATTATCTCCGGCTTGAGCGCGTACATCTTGGCGGCCTTCTCTATGTCCTTTTTCCCGTAAAATTGATCTTTCATTAATTCCTCCGGTTTTATTTATCCTTTTCTGTAGGGGCGTAGCTTTAGCTGCGCCCGCTCTTGCGGGCGGGTTTTCAAACCCGCCCCTACAATTTTAAACGCGTGCGCTGCATTATCTCGAGCTTGGCGCCCTGCGGCAGGTCATCGAAATAGGCGCAGTAGCCCGCAACCCTGACCACTAGGCCCGGGTACTTGCCCGGGTGCCGGTAGGCATCCTCCAGCATTGCGGGGTCAAGCACGTTGACCTGCACCTCCATGCCGCCCTTCTCGAAAAATCCCCTCACCAGGGCGGCCAGCAGATGGGTGCCGCGCTCACCATCGAGCGTGGCCGGGTCGAAACGCAGGTTCAGGGCATAGCCGTTGGGAGACAAACGGGGTTCGATACAGGCGGCTGAATTGAGCAGGGCGGTCGGCCCCAGTCTGTCCCTCCCGTTGCCGGCCCCGATGCTGGCGGCGAACGGTTCGCCTGCCTTCCGCCCGCTGGGCAGGGCTCCCACCAGGCCGCCGAAAGCTACGTGGCAGGTGACCGAATAAAAGCCTGGCACATAATTCCCGCCGCGTGTATTCTTATATCTCCCCAAAGCATTATAAAATATCTCCGCGACCTTTTTAGCGTAGCCGTCGGGCAATTCATTATCGTTCCCGTACTTGGGAACAGAGATCAGCTCCGCCCTCAATTCTGGATAAGATACAAAGTCGGCTCGAAGCGCTTTCAGCACCCGGCCCAGGCTGTATTTCCCTTTGCGGAAGACCAGCTCATCCAGGGCGGCCAGTGAGTCGGCCACGTCGGCTACCCCCACTCCCTGTACGCCGCTGGAGTTATATAAAGCGCCGCCCGCCGTGACATCCCTGCCAGATTCTATGCAGCCGTCAACCAGCATGGACGAAAAAGCCGTCGGGTGATAGTCGCGGTTGCCTTTCTCCAGCACCTGGATATCCGTCACCAGCCGGCCGGCTATGAAATTTACCTGCTCCGTAAAAGCCTGGATAACATCGTCAATGGAATGGAAACTGGCGGGATCACCCGTGGCAGCTCCCTCGCGGCGCCGGTTGCCGAAGCGCCTGCCCCGGTTGAGCGCCATCTCCAGGCAGACCGGCAAATTCACCAGCGCGGCGTCCGTGGAGAGAAAGCTCCTGCCGGGCAGCGCCAGTTCCACGCAGCCCACCACCGCGTAATCCCTGGCCTCCGCCTCGGGATAACCATTGGCAACCAGGGAGCTTATGGAAGCTTCATCATTGAAAAGCGCGGGAACGCCGTTCCCCTTCTTGGCCACTTCGACTACCCTGTCTACGTAGCGGCCGGGCGAACCCCTGTGAACGCGGGCCTGGTAGTTGGGATCGCGCAGTCCCGACTCCTCCATGACGTCCAGCATGATATAGGTCAGCTCGTTGGTGGCATCCCTGCCATCCCTGTCCATGCCGCCTATGATGCCGGCCTGCACCACTAAGTAGCCGCCGTGGTACTGGCTTACGCTCTCCGAGAGCAGGAAAACGTGCTCGGCGGCCTTGGCCGAGAAGCAGAGCAGCAGTTCCCTGGCCTTCTCCGGCGTTATGCGGCCATTCTCCAGGTCGTTTTTATAATAGGGGTAGAGGTACTGGTCCAGCCTGCCGAAGGAAACCGCCGAATTTATCCCCTCCAGGCAAACCGCCATGTGGTTCAGCCACAGCGACTGTAAAGCCTCGTGCAGCGTATTTGCCGGGTTCAGCGGAACTCGCCGGCAGATGCGGGATATCTCAAGCAGCTCAGCACACCTTTCAGCATCATTTTCTTCCCCGGCCATCTTTTCGGCCTCGGCGGCGACACGCGCGGCATAATCCAATAACCCCTCGCAGACTATCCCGGCCGCTGTATAAAGATCGCCCACTTCTCCGGACATCGAGTCAAGGTAGCCCCGCACTCCCAGCCTGAGCATCTTTTCGTAATTGGGCAGAAAGTGCCCGATACCGCCCGCCTCGTTTATCAGGTAAAAGGTGGCCTTTAGCTGTTCCCCGGCGTATTTAAAGAATTTGCCCAGGTGCGGATAGAACGCCCGGAACGGCATATTCCGGAAAAGCCAGTAGGGGAGGATATCGAAGAGCAGCTTCAGCCGGTCCGTCCAAGGCATCAGCAGGGGCGTGGTCTTCCTTTTATCTATCCACGGCAGCTCCGTGCCCATGAAGACGCCGCTCAGCTCCGGCTGCATCAAAGCCGATATGCGGTGGCTGCCCATGTTGCCCGCTATCAGCTCGTCGGGGTAGATCTTCACGGACTTATTCTGCAGGATATATCTGGTGGCCATGGCTTTGCGCACGATCATGGGCAGGGACAAGTCATCGTGGCGCCTGTAGAAGTCCGTCACTAAGCAGGCCCTCTCCGGGCAGAGATGGACCCTGCTGCCCAGCAACTCTTTTTTTATACGTTGAAAGCGGTCGGTCCGCGCGGCCGTATCAATTGCCATAGTCACCTGCCTGCTTTATATACAGTAAAACCGGTATCAAAAGAACCCTGTTGCTCTTTTACACCTCAAGGCTGAAGGGCGGGTATTTATCTGTGACCAGTATAAGGGCATAGGCCACCACCCTGAACCCCCAGCGCATCACTCCGACCACGAAATTGAACAGCCCTTTGGGGTAATTCCCGGTAAAGAAGAGGATGGCAAACCAGGCGATGATGGTTACGACAATGAGCGCTATATCCAGACAAATCAGTACGATAATGTGCGGTATGGCCAGGAACCACTTCACCAGGGGCAGCCAGCGGTTCAGGCCGGCAGCATCGGGATAGGGCAGTTCCAGGTGCACCGACTGCTCCTCGTCGGTGGATGGGTAAACATCAGTCAGAAGGTAGATAAAGGCATCGACGCGGTACATGAAACCGGTAAAATTCAGGTTCCAGTCGTACCACCATCGCGGGTATTTCCTCCTGAAAAGTATCATCAGTACCAGCGGCAAGACGATCATCCCGATGCCGGCTACAAACCCGCCACCCTCCTTGGCTCCGGCCTGGAAATTGCCTCCCAATAGCAGGACAAGAACGATTATAATGGGGATTGCCACGAAGATACGGAAAAAAGTCGTTAGCCTGTTGAGTTTTCGCTCCGGGTAATCCACTGACAGGCTGACCGGGTAACCTGTTGCCATTTTGTTACCTCCCGATATTTATTCCAGGGCCATTATAGTTTAATTTTGCATCATGGTTCAAAAGCAGTGCCGCAGAAGGCGATTATGTTAGATAGCGTGGAGGCTGAAACAGGGAACGGCAGCAGGATAACGTTGCAGCGTCCCACGGTCGTTCCCGGCCGCTGCATCGGCTGCGGCTTATGTGAATATAAATGCCCGGTCAGCGGTGAGGCCGCCATACGGGTACAGGCATGAATCCATGGCCAACGGCTTTGACTAAGAGTATTATTTATGTTAGAACTTAGCCGTTGAACACGGTTCAGCGGGCATCAATGATCGAAATATACAGGAAGTGATATATGTTTCGCAGTTTCGGAATACCTGAACTATTACTGGTACTCGTGATAGTATTGCTGGTTTTCTGGGCGGCCAGGCTGCGCGGCCAGGCTGCCGCAGATCGGCGAGTCGCTGGGCAAGGCTATACGCAATTTCCGCAAGGGCCTCTCCGGCGATGATGAAAAAAAGAAGGAGCAACTCAACGCCAGCCAGGCCGACACCCCTGAAACTAAAGAAGGTAAAGGTAAAGGCGGCTCGAATCCGCCGGCCTGAAGGCTATTATTCTTTTGCCGGTTTGATTTAATCCGATGGACTTCCTGGGAATCGGTGCGCCTGAGACAATCCTGGTACTGCTGCTGGCTTTCGTCATATTCGGACCCAAGCGCATCATAGAGCTAAGCCACGACGCAGGCAAAGCACTGCGCAACCTCGCAAACGGTGCGGCAGCCATACAGAAACAGCTAGAGGAGGAGCTCTCCGCAGAAAAAACCGGCAAACCGCCGGGCGCCGGTAAATCATCCCCCACCGACCAGGAAAATACCCCGTAAATACTATGGCCGCCGACAAAAATAGTGGAATATCTTCCCACCTTGAAGAACTGCGCCGCCGCCTGATCATCTGCCTGGTTGCGCTGGCCGCCGGGATTATTATCGCCTTTGCTTTCGCAGACCAGCTCTTCCACATCCTCATCCTGCCCGCCGGCGCTATCAACCTGATATTCGTGGAAGTGACCGAGATGCTGGGCGCCTATATGCAGGTCTGCCTCATCGGCGGCATTGTCCTTTCAATGCCGGTACTGGTCTACGAACTTATTGCCTTCATCGCTCCCGCGCTCACCCCCGGGGAGAAGAAGTACGTATGGTTAGGACTGCCGTTTATATTTATCATGTTTATAGGGGGCGTGCTCTTCGGCTATTTTGTGCTCATCCCTCCCGCCCTTCAATTCCTGCTCAGCCTGGGGGCAGGCATAGCGTCGCCCCAGATAAGGATCGGCAATTATATCTCGCTGGTGGCAAGGCTGTTGCTGGCCATCGGGCTGGTTTTCGAGACACCGGTGATCACCACCATCCTGGCCAGACTCGGCATAGTCTCTTGGCGCTGGCTGCTCGCGCAGTGGAAATGGGCGATCATCCTGGCCTTTATACTGGGCGGGCTGATAACCCCCACCATCGACCCGGTCAACCAGACGCTGGTCGCGCTGCCGCTGATCATACTCTACCTGCTGAGCATCCTCCTGGCCCGCCTGTTTGAGAAGGGCAAAACCAAAACATTGGAGGTGACCCCGTGACAACCATCTCTCCCGCCTGGTATCCGGCTATCAACGCCCGGCGCTCAAGGCGCGCCTATGACAAAAGTAAAACGATAAGTGAGGAGGTCAACAAAAAACTTCGCGGGGTGTGCAGCGGGTTCAGGCCTTATAACAGTGTACGCGTGGAGTATATCTCCGCGCCGCCGGACGATATCTTCGCCAACGCGCTGGGTTTTTACGGCAACATTAAAAATGCGCCGGCCTTTTTCGCCTTCGTCGGCGATATGACAGATCCCAACGTGCAGGGGAAGATGGGCTATACCGGCCAGGCCGCGGTGCTGGAGGCGACTTCACACGGCCTGGGCACATGCTGGGTGGCACTCACCTACAACGCTAAAGCCGTCAAGTCCCTGGTAAAGCTGGGGCAAAATGAGAAATTGATCTGCGTGTCACCGGTGGGCTATACCACCGAAACGTGGTCCTTCGAGGAGAAGGTATTGAGCGGCTTCGGGGCCAACCATCAGCGCAAACCGCTGCAAAGCATGGTCAGCGGCCTGCCTGAAGCCGGCTGGCCGGACTGGGCCAGTGCGGCCGTTGAAGCGGCCCGCCTGGCGCCATCGGCCATGAACCGCCAGCCCTGGGCATTCAGCATAGAAAAGAGCGGCATCACCGTTTCCGTAAAAGACCGCGGACCCGAGTTCAACGTGGCCAGGCGCCTGGACTGCGGTATCGCCATGCTGCATATCGAACTGGGCGCATTGAGTTACGGCGTGCATGGCAAATGGGAATTATTAAAACCGCCGCAGGTAGCGCGCTTTCAAACAGGGTGAAGCCCGGAGACCGCTATCATCAATACTGATTCATCTGTAGAAGACCACCGGGCAGCGGTACTGCTGGTAACTTCTATCGCCGCCTTCCTGACGCCTTTCATGGCTTCGTCGGTCACCATCGCGCTTCCCTCGATAGGCAGGGAGTTCGCCATCAACGCCGTGACGCTTAGCTGGATAGCGACGTCCTTTATCCTGTCGGCGGCGGTCTTCCTCATCCCGTTTGGCCGCATCGCGGATATCAGGGGCAGGAAGAAGGTCTTTATCTGGGGCGGCGCCATCTTCGGCGCTGCGTCGGTCATGGCTGCGCTGGCCTGGTCGGCGGAGGTACTCATCGCCGCCCGCGTGATACAGGGGCTGGGCGGAGCTATGCTTTTCGGCACGGGAACAGCTATCATCTCGTCGGTTTTCCCGCCGGGTGAGCGCGGACGCGCCATGGGCATCAATATCGGCGTCACCTACATCGGACTCTCCCTGGGACCCTTCCTCGGCGGACTGATGACGCAATACATGGGATGGCGCAGCCTTTTCTGGCTCATCGCGTTGCTCTGCTGCTTGCTCCTTGCTGTCACGCTATTGAAATTGAAGTCCGAGTGGGCAGAGTCGCGCGGGGAGAAGTTCGATTGGGCCGGCTCGGTTATCTACGGCGCCGGCCTGGTGGCCGTTATCTACGGACTTTCCAGGCTGCCTGACTGGCAGGGCTTCCTGGCCCTGGCTGCAGGCTTGGTTACACTACTCGCTTTCATCAAATGGGAAACGGTGACAGTCAGCCCCGTCCTGGATATATCGCTGTTCCGCAATAACCAGGTATTTGCCTTCTCCAACCTGGCTGCCTTCATTAACTACAGCGCTACCTTCGCGGTCGGCTTCCTGCTCAGCCTCTACCTGCAATATATCAGGGGCCTGACACCCGGCAACGCCGGGATCGTGCTGGTCTCCATGCCGGTAGTACAGGCCATCTTTTCACCCCTGGCGGGCCGGCTCTCAGACAGGATCGAACCGCGCATGCTCGCTTCCTGCGGTATGGCGCTCACAGCTGTGGGGCTGTTTCTCCTGGTGTTTATCGGCACGGATACGGCGCTGTGGTATATCATCGCCTGCCAGATATTGCTGGGCGGAGGCTTTGCCCTCTTCTCCTCGCCAAACGTGAATGCCGTGATGAGTTCGGTGGATAAGAAAGCGCTGGGCGTGGCATCGGCCACACTTGCCACCATGCGCCTGACCGGACAGATGTTCAGCCTGGGCATCGCCATGCTGCTGATCTCGCTTCTGGTGGGGCGCGTCCAGGTTACACCTGAAGTCTATCCTCAGTTTATACTCAGCCTGCAAATAGCTTTAGCCATCTTTACGGCACTCTGCATTGGTGGTATATTTGCTTCTATGGCAAGGGGCAAAACACGTTGAATCCCGGGAGGCGCACATGAGTGAGAATAAGGCTTCAGCGCTTAGCATTATCCACTACGATAAAGACGGCTTCTTGATGAAGTCCGACGCGGGCATCGAAGATTGTAAAGAATATAAAGAAAAAGCCGGCGTTACCTGGATCAACATCGACAGCGTTAAAGACCTGGCGCTGCTGCAATCAATCGGCGGCATCTTCGACCTGCATGCCCTGACCATCCAGGACATAACTAACGCCGGGCACAGGGTCAAGCATGAGGATTTCGGACAATACCTGCTGCTCATCCTGAAAATGCTGGAATTCAGCCGCACCGGCAAATCTATACTTACGGAGCAGCTGAGCATCATTTTAGGAAAGAATTACGTGGTGACTTTCCAGGAGAGCCCGGGGGACTTTTTCGGCCCCCTGCGCGCACCATTGAGGCTTTCGGCGAACAGATAGAAGACAAGGAAGACGAACTGGTGGCCAATCCCACGCGCGATACGCTGAATTCGATACAGGGCATCAAGAAAAACATGATGCGTCTCAGGCAATACGTCTGGCCGGTCAGGGAGATACTCAGCGACCTGGGCAAAAAGGAATCGGCTCTGATCAAGACTGAAACCGTGGCCTACTTCCGCGATGTTTACGACCGTATTTTCGAGGCCATGGACCTGATCGAAAATACCCGCGATATGGTCAGCAGCCTGATAGATATCTACTTATCCAGCATGAGCAACAAGACCAACGAGGTCATGAAGGTGCTCACCGTAGTGGCCACCATCTTCATCCCGCTAACCTTCATCGTGGGACTCTATGGTATGAATTTCAAAAACATGCCGGAATTAGACAGCGAGTGGGGTTATCCCGGCATACTGGCATTTATGCTGGCAGTAGCTGTGGGCATGCTGATCTATTTCCGCAGGAAAAAGTGGATTTAGCTGACCCTATTCCATGGGTACGGCCGGCCCGTTACCCTTTTTGACCCGCCCGAAGGGCAAGAACATGGACGGTATAATGCCGATCAAAATCACCACGGCGCTGATCACGTAATCCATCTGGAAGGCTGTGACGCTGGCCCGCAAATTCACATACTGGTACAAGAATACCACCGCCGCCTGCTGCGCCGCCTGCAATGTCAGGCCGGTCTGCATCAGGTATACCTGGATCTGCGAGAGCAACTGCAATCCCATTACCGAGCTGGGCGTTATGGTCTGAACCATCATGGAGAGGTTGGTCTTCTGGAATGTATCGAGCATGGTGGCGAATACGGCTATTCCCAGCGAGGCAAAGACGGTGCGCGAAACATTCAGCAGGGCAGACGCCTGTGCCGTCATCCTCTGCGGGACAGCGGAAAGGGCGTAGGTCATGATAGGCATCATGGCAAAGCCCATACCCAGTCCCCTGATAAAAAGTATCCAACGCAGGGTATCGTCCGGGGTCGTTACATCCAATAGCTGCAGGGAAATCGAAGTTACACCTAATACGATTAGTCCGACCACTGCCGGTACGCGGGGCCCAATCCTGTCATAAAGCCGCCCGGCAACCGGCATACTGATCATCGACCCGATAGCCGTCGGCAGGACCATCAGCCCGCTGTGCAGCGCGGAGAAGCCCCGCAGGTTCTGCAAAAACAACGGCAGCAGGAACACCAGCGAATATAGCCCGATCGTGGTGATAAAAGTCAGGCCGATACCCAGCGCGTAGCCGCCATTTTTGAACATATGCAGGTCAAGCAGCGGCCTCTTAACATTTAATTCAACGATCGCCCAGGTAAAGATACACGCGCAGCCCACGGCCAGCAGGGTGATAATGCGCCAGTCATCCCAATGCCAGGTAGGCGCGTATGAAAAGGCGTACAAAATCGCGCTGAAACCTGTGGCAGCCAGGAAAAATCCTTTATAGTCAAAGCTTCCCTGGAAAGTCTGCGTTTCTTCAATCCAGGCCAGGCCCATGGCAATGGCTATCAGTACCACGGGAACATTCACATAGAACACCATGCGCCAGCTCCAGTAATCCACGATGTATCCGCCCAGTGTCGGGCCGATGGCCGGAGCCAGCATCATCGGTATACCGAAGATGGCCATGGCAGTGCCGCGGTCCTCGGGAGGCACCGTGGTAAAAAGAAAGGTCATGGCCAGCGGATTAAGCAGGCCACCGGCCAGGCCCTGCAGCACCCTGAAGGTTATCAGCGAACCGATGTCCCAGGACAGGCCGCAAAATATAGAACCAACCAGGAAGCCCACCTGGCTGAAAATGTAGACTTTTTTAATGCCGAAACGCTCGGCCAGGAAAGCCGCGGCGGGTGTGGAGATAGCCGTGGCCATCAGGTAGGCCGAAACCACCAGCTGGGCACGGTCGGCAGTCTCGTTGAAAACCGCCATGATGTGCGGCAAGGCTACATTCATGATGGTCTGGTCCAGGATCACCATGAAGGTGCCGGCTATGGCAACAAGAAGTACCTTTGATTCGCTTGTTCTCGGCATTTATTTGATTTTGTTACTATCTCGTTGTTATCCTGACTTCAACCGACGTGCCGGGGATGAGTACATAATTATTAGGATTTTTCACGGAAATCATAACGGGCACCACCTGTGCCACTTTAATGAAATTGCCCGTAGTATTATTCTGGGGCATCAGTGAAAATGTCGCCGCGGTAGCAGCAGCTATGCCATCGACACTTCCCTGAAGCTTAACTCCACCCAGGCTGTCCACCGTCACTTCTACCTCCTGGCCCGGCTCTATACGGTGAAGGTCCGCTTCGGATATATTTGCCGTTATCCAGGTATTCGAAACATCGTAAAGCGTCACTATATAAGTGCCGGCCGCGACAACTTGCCCGGGATATGACCATACGGCAGCTACATACCCATTGACAGGTGATTCGATGCTGGCGCGGCCCATCGGCGTATCCTTTACACCCAGCCTATCTGCCGGGCTGGCGGGACGCGGCAGCCCCATAGTGGCGATCCTCTGGCCTTTTTCCACGTAGCTGCCCAGATCCACATCCAGGCTGATAATCTGGCTGGATGTCAACGCCGTCACATAGATAAGCGGGGCGCCGATGCGGGCGTTGTCGGTGCTGACATACCTGTAGCCCTGGTAGCCAAGGATAGCGAAGGTTACTATAACCCCCACCACAAACACCAGGGACACGATAAAGATCACCCTGCCCCGCGTGGTGGACAGGCCGGATTTTATTCTATCTGAAAACTTTTCAGCCATAGGTATCGCCTCCGCTTGAATTTATATAAATATGATGACTATACTTTGATCCTGCTATTTACGCAGCGCTTTGGCAGGCACGGCAGCCTTTTCAAGCACAACTTTCTCGCCTTCGACAAGGCCTGACACTATTTCCGTGTACGTCCGGTTTTGAAGGCCGACTGTGACCGGACGTTGCTCGATCACGCCGGTTTTCTCATCCTTGAGGACGCGCACCGAGTAATTCCCGTTTCCACCGCCGACAGCGCCGTTGGGAACGATGAGAACGCCCTTCCGCGTATCGATCAGGATCTCCGCCGTAGCTGTGAGACCGCCGGTGAGATAGGCTGTTTCCTGGGGATCCAGTGCAATCTCAACTTTGTAGGTTGAGACGGTGGGCTGAAGGGTACCATAATACTGGATGCCGCTGGCCTGCGTCGGGCCAAAGGGAGAAATAAACGTTACTTTGCCCTTGAACTGCTTGCCGGGGAAGGCATCGACCAGTATTACAGGCGTCAACTCCTCCAGGGGCTTGTTGGCAATCTTGACTATATCGATCTCATCAATCTGGCCGGTCATCCTCATGGAATCAACATTGGCTAATTGAATTACATATGAATCAATCGGAATCCCGGTCACCGTGTAGCGCTGCGATATCATATCACCGGCCCTGAGATTGACATCCACCACCTTGCCGTCAAACGGGGCCAGCAGCTCGGTCTTCAAGAGGGCCTGCTTGGTCCGCTGCAGGTTGATAATGGCACTCTGAACATTGATATTATAATCGCGCAGTGTTTTCATGTTGAGGCCCTGGCGGTACGTAGAGATATTCTCATCCAGTATCTTTTCGCTCAATTCCAGATCGTGCCGGACAGTAGCAAGTGTTTCAGCAAATTTAACCCCGTCGAAGTCCTTCTGGCGTGCTAAATCCTGCAGCAGGTCGACCGAATTCATTACCTCGTTGAGCACGGTGTAGCTGGTGCAGGTGTCAGGGTAACTGGCATTTTGAGGCAGATGATTGAGCCTTTTCACCACGCTGTAGGTATCATCCATTTCGTCCAGCATCGTCTGCAGGCCGGCAACGGCATCATCATAGCTGCCTGCCTTGATCAGCGCTTGTAGCGCCGACAGGTTATCTATCTCCGCGGACATACGCTCAATAGCCAGGTCGATGTCGTAATCTGAATAGGCAGCCTGTGTAACATCAATTAAATCAGGCCTTACCCTGCGGTAATCGGGGTCGCTGTAGAATTTCTTGGACCCGTCAAGGTCGAATTTTGCCAGCGATATCTGGGTGGCGGCATCTACGTAGTTGTCTGCCTGAAACAGGGTCCGCGCGCTTTCCAGTTCCTTCCGGGCAAATTCAAACCTGAGAAAGGCCACCGCATCGCAGTAAAACCCGGGCGCACGGTTCACCCCGCAGCACACGGTCTGCACCACGTTATTCATAGCCAGTTCCAGCGCATACTGGGCGGATTCCACTGCCAGCTTTTGTGTCGTATCGTCCAGCTTGGCCAGCAACGCGCCGGCCTTGACTATATCTCCCTTTTCAACATATACGCTCTTGATTCTGCCGCTGTAGGGCGGCGTAAACATCGTGGTATCAAAATAAAGGTTTACGGCAAGCGGCATCTCGATATTTCCATCGGCGCTGACCTTTACTTCAAGGTCGCCTCTCTGGACAGGCGCCACAGATATCGGCCCGGTGGCAGTGACACTACTGCAACCACTGAGCAATATGCCTGCAACGATAACCACGCTAACGATCCCTGATAGAGATATCTTTTTCATATTCACGACGCTCCCGGTATGTAATAACTGCAAAAGATTTTACATTATACCAAATGATGCTATGGGGCGGTACCCACCTTTACTATCACCTTTTTAAATGTTTCCATGGCCTCGGACACTGTTTCTATTTCTTGAAGGCTGAGATCGGAGAGGCTCTTTTTAATTTGATTTTTAGCCAGCCTTTTCCGTCCGAGCACAAAATGCCTGCCTTTTTCCGTTACCGTTATCCTGATCACCCGCCTGTCTTTGCCGTCCGATAAACGTGCAGCGTATCCCTTTTCTATCAATTTGTCGATAAGGGGCGTCATATTGGGTTTGGATACCCCTAATATGCGTCCGATCTCAGAGATCTGCAATTCACCGGAGTTAATAACTATGGCCAGTACCTGGAACTGCATGTTGATCGGGTTGATTCGGCTATGCGACGGCGAAACCCTGAGCAATCTCCGGTAAAAAAGCGGGAAAAAGAGCAGCAGGCCATCAACAATGTAGTTTAGTTTTTCTTCCTTAAGTCCGCTGTTCACTAAAGCAATTCCAGTCAATAACAGGTAAAATTGTTATATTTATATAACTTTTTTATTCATCTGTCAAAAGTTTGAAGCATCAATGTGATACTGATATACTATCCGGCGTTGTGAAGTACGAAACAGTCATCGGCCTGGAGGTGCATTCGCAGCTGCTTACAGTCAGCAAAATGTATTGTTCATGCAGCGCCGATTATGCCAGCACGCCACCCAACACCCATGTCTGCCCGGTATGCATGGGCCTGCCCGGCGTACTTCCCACCATCAACCGGCGGGCCGTGGAGTTCACTGTCATGACCGCCCTGGCCCTTAACTGCTCCATCCCGGAACATGCCAAATTCGACCGTAAGAACTACCCCTACCCGGACCTGATGAAAGGCTATCAGATATCGCAGTACGACAAGCCGATGAGCGTGAACGGCTACCTTGTTATCGACATCGAGGGAAGAAAAAAGAAGGTCGGCATCACGCGTGTCCACCTGGAAGAAGATGTCGCCAAGCTGCTGCACCGCACTACACCCGAAGGCGAGAGTTACAGCCTGGTAGACATCAATCGCGCGGGCATGCCGCTGATGGAGATAGTCAGCGAACCGGACATGAACTCTCCCGAGGAAGCCCGTCTTTACTTGGTTAAGCTGAGATCCATCCTGCAGTACCTGGGAGTTTCAACCGGCAACATGGAGGAAGGCAGCTTCCGCTGCGACGCCAATATCAGCATCCGCCCGGAAGGCAGCAAAGAATTCCTGGGCAAGGTGGAAGTCAAGAATATGAACAGCTTCCGCGCCGTGTACCGGGCCCTCGAATTCGAGGAGAAGCGGCAACGCGAGGTGCTGGATACGGGCGGCAGGATCACCCAGGAAACCCGTGGCTGGGTGGACGAGAAGGGCATTACGGTCAGCCAGCGCAGCAAGGAATATGCGCACGATTACCGCTACTTCCCCGAACCCGACCTGCCCCCGCTGGCATTCAGCAGGGAAATGGTTGAGCAGGTCAGGGCCGCCCTGCCTGAATTACCCGAGGCTAAATACGACAGGTTTGTCTCGGGCTACAGCCTCACACCCTACGATGCAGGGTTGCTTACCGATTCCAGGCCGCTGGCAAACTATTTTGAAGAGTGTGTCGGCCTGGCAGGCAAATCGGGCGGTGAAAAGGATATAGCAAAAAAAGCCAAGACCATCAGCAACTGGCTGCTGGGTGATTTCACGCGTTTATTGAATTCGAGCAACACGAGGATCGAGGCAAGCAATATCAAACCGTGGCATCTTGTGGAGATGTTTGACCTGGTTGACAGGGGGACTTTAAGCGGCCCGCTGGCCAAAACTGTCTTCGAGGAGATGTTCTCCAGCGGCAAAACGGCATCGGCTGTTGTGGCCGAGCGGGGACTGGTACAAATCAGCGACAGCGGAGAACTTGCTATAATAGTAGACAAAGTTATTGCCGATAACGATAAGGCAATTGCCGACTACCGGGCCGGCAAAGAAGCATCGCTCACCTTTCTCATCGGGCAGGTCATGAAGGCCTCGCGGGGCAAGGCCAACCCGGCGGTAGTCAGGAAGATAATCGTCGATAAACTCGGAGGAAATTAGTATGCCCGTATATCTGACCATAGCACAGATAGTTTTAGCGGTAGCTCTGATAGCAGTACTGGCCTTACAGGTAAAAGGCGGCGGGTTGGGAGGCATATTCGGCCAGGCTGACGGAGTTTTCAGGACAAGGAGGGGCGTGGAGAAAACGCTCTTCCAGGTTACCATCGTGCTCGCGGTCCTGTTCATTATACTTTCCATAGTCATTGTCAGGGTCAGCTCAGCTTAAAAGCGGGGGTGGTAATGTCGCGGGTCATCACGCTGACGACCGATTTCGGCACCAGTGATGGTTACGTAGCAGTAATGAAGGGGGTCATGCTGGGCATCAACCCGCAGGCCGCCGTAGTTGATATCTCGCATGACATAGAGCCCCAGTCCGTGCGCCAGGCTTCTTTTATCCTGCATACGTCCTGGCGTTATTTCCCCGAAGGGACGATACACGTGGCGGTCGTCGATCCCGGTGTGGGCAGCCACCGCCGGGGGGTCATTCTCAAAACGCCTTCAGCCTGCTTTATAGCTCCGGACAACGGGACGCTCAGCTATATACTCTTCGAACAGGCTAAACTACACAGCCCGCACGGATCCCCGGGCTCCCAGCAGGTCACCCTGCACAACATCCCCGCGGATTGCCAGGCAATTTCGATCACCAGGCAGGAATTCTGGAGGCACCCGGTCAGCCCAACCTTCCATGGACGGGACATTTTCGCGCCGGTCGCCGCCCACCTCTCTCTGGATATACCCATCAGCGAGTTCGGGGAAAAGATCGACAGCCTTTACGCATTCCCCATCCCGGTACCCTTCAAAGACCCCGCCGGACATATGGTAGGGCATATCATCCACATCGACAGGTTCGGCAACCTCATTACCAACCTGCGCAGCCGTGATATACCGGCGGGAGGCGCCGCTGTGGAGATAAGCAACCAGCGTATCGACAGCACCAGCCGCTACTATGCCCAGGGCAGCGGGTTGATGGCCGTCATCGGCAGCAACGATTACCTGGAGCTCTCGATCAGGGATGGCAGCGCCGCCGCGGTACTCGGCGCGCGGATAGGCGATACATTGAAAATCTTTAATCCTGTTTCGCGTTAGCGTGAAACCTTCCAGATTGTGCCCTTCGCCGTATCCTCGATAGCAACTCCCATGGAGATCAGCTGGTCGCGTACTTCGTCAGCCAACTTCCATTCTTTTGACCGCCTGTATTCATTACGCCTGGCAATCAAATCCTCTATCCTGGCTACCTCATCATCAGTCAGCTTTTTAGTTTCCTGGAGCGTAAAACCGATAACGGCGGCCAGCTCCCTGAGCATATCCTTAGCCCTGCCGGTATCCATGCCCTTCTCATGGCCGCGGTTGATTTCGCGGACCAGGTCGAACATGGCAGCCACTGCCTGGGGAGCATTGAAATCATCGTCCATCGCTTCGATAAACCTGGCTTTAAAAGCTTCAGCATCCAGCATCTCTCCACCCTGTTTGCCATCCGTTTTCAACGCCTGCCGCATCCTCTCGATACCGGTTTCCGCGGCGTCCAGTGCCTCCAGGCTATAGCGCAGCGGCATCCGGTAATACGAGCTTATGATAAAAAGCCTGATAGCATCGGCGCTGTTGCGCTCCAGCGCCTGCTTCACGGTCACCAGGTTGCCCAGCGATTTGCTCATCTTGTCAGCGCCTAACTGAAGGAAGCCGTTGTGCATCCAGGTGCGCACAAAGGGCGTCACCCCGGTATAGCACTCCGACTGCGCCATCTCATTTTCATGGTGAGGGAAGATAAGGTCCTGGCCGCCTCCATGTATATCAAGGCTGTTGCCGAGGTGCCCTGTGGACATGGCGGTGCACTCGATATGCCATCCCGGCCTGCCGTCACCCCAGGGACTGGGCCACGAAGGCTCCCCGGGCTTGACCGCCTTCCAGAGCGCGAAGTCCAGCGGGTCATCCTTTTTCTCCGATTCAGATGTGGCCGTGACCCGCATATCATCGGCATTCTGATGCGTGAGCTTGCCGTATCCCGGGAAGCTCTTCACCCTGAAATACACACTGCCTTCAGACCGGTAGGCATGTCCCTTTTCCAGCAGGGTTTTCACCACTTCGATTATCCGGGGTATCTCCGTAGTGGCGCGCGGATACACAGTGGCCCGCTTGATATTGAGCGCATCCATGTCGCTGAAATATTCTGCTATATATTTCTCCACCAGGTCCTGCCAGGCTATGCCGCGCTCATTGGCGCGGTTGATTATCTTATCATCGATGTCCGTAAAATTTTGTACGTACTTGACCCTGTACCCGCGGTATTCAAGGTAACGCCTGATTACATCGAAGGAAACATAGCACAGGGCATGACCGAAATGGCAGACGTCATAAACGGTAACGCCGCATACATACATCTTCACTTCGTCTTTGCTCAGCGGAACGAATTCCTCTTTCTGGCCGGATAACGTGTTAAAAATTCTCATTCAGTACCTCGTTAAATAACCATCCTCATTCAGACAGCATCGCCACGGCCATGGCTACCATCCCCTCTCCCTTGCCTTCAAACCCCAGCCTATCGGTAGTGGTTGCCTTGACCATGACCTGGTCGTCTTCAATACGCAGCGCCTCAGCTATGTTGTGCCGCATTTGATCTATATAGGGCGCGATCTTCGGCTCCTGGGCAACCAGGGTGCTATCCACATTGCGGATAACATAACCCTGCGATGCAACCTTTCGCCCGACATGCTCAAGCATGTGTATGCTTGAGGCGTCTTTATGCTGCGGGTCACCTGCCGGGAACTGGTGGCCGATATCCTTTAACCCGGCGGCCCCCAGCAGGGCATCCATGATGGCATGGACGAGGACGTCCGCGTCGCTGTAGCCTTCCAACCCGTTCTCGAAAGGTATCCTGACACCGCCCAGAATAAGCGGCCTGCCGGGTACCAGGGGATGCGCGTCATAGCCGATTCCTGCTCTCATTTTATCACCTGCTCCTTGCGGTTATGTCCGCCAGCAAAAGGTCCTCCGGCGTGGTAATTTTAATATTTCTGTAATCGCCGGGATATAATTTTACCTTATAACCCACCCGCTCCACGACAGCAGCGTCATCGGTAAATTCACCATCGAGCTCCCGATACGCTTCCTTTAATATGTCGGCCCTGAATACCTGCGGCGTCTGCACCACCCTGAGAAGGCCGCGTTCCAGAGTCCTGGTAACCAACCCCTCCCCATCAACCTCTTTAACAGTGTCCTTTGCCGGCACTGCCGCTACCGCTGCGCCGGTCTGCCTGGCAGCTTCAATACCATCGTCAATCAGTTTACCGGTCAGAAACGGGCGCGCGCCATCATGCACCAATACCCACTGGCAGCCCTGCACCTTTTCCAATCCTTTCTTCACCGAATCCTGGCGCAATCTCCCGCCCTCACAGATCGCCGATACCTTGGTTAAACCTCTTTCAGCAACCATCTTTTTACCGGTTTCCATCTTGTCTTTATGTAAAACCAGGATGATTTCATTTATCGCCCGGCAGCCCTGCAGGACGCCCAGTGGCCAGGCTATGCATGGTTTGCCCGCCAACATCGCAAATATTTTGTCGGTCCCCATCCTTTCAGCGCTTCCCGCGCCGACCACTATGGCTGCTACCCTGTCCACCTCAGTCCTCAACCTGCTCCCTGGCCTTCACGGTCTTTTCCAGGCCAAGCCGCAGCGCCTCGGCGATATTGCCGGCCCTGATTAACTCAATACCTTTCACCCGTGGCGCAGTTTTATTAAAAGAAGCAGGGATTATACACCTGGTAAAACCCAACCTCGCCGCCTCGGATATCCTTCTTTCCATCTGCGGCACCGGCCTCAATTCCCCGCTCAGGCCGATCTCGCCCACAGCAACCGTACCGGGTATGGCACGGGCGTCCCTGAAGCTGGACGCTATGGCCAGGGCGATGCCGAGGTCGGCGGCCGGCTCCGCTATCTTCAGCCCGCCGGTTACATTCACGATAATATCCTGGTTGTACAGGCCTACACCGGCTCGCCGGGATAGCACGGCCGATATCAGCAGCAGCCGGTTGAAATCAACGCCGTTGCTGACACGCCGCGGGGGACCATAGGCCGCGATGCTGGTCAGCGCCTGTACCTCCACCAGCAGCGGCCGGCTGCCTTCAAGGGTAGGGACAACCGCTGCGCCTATAGCCCCATTTACATACGATTCAAGGAACATCTGGGATGGATTGCTGACCTCCATCAATCCGGTGCCGCACATCTCGAAAACTCCCACTTCGTTGGTGGAGCCGAACCTGTTTTTGGCGCTGCGCAGGATGCGGTAGCTGTTGAACGACTCCCCTTCAAGATAGAGCACCACGTCCACGATATGCTCCAGTGTCTTGGGCCCGGCGATCGCCCCGTCCTTGGTTACATGGGCAAGATATTGTTCTATTTTGAGGTCGGCATTCTGATTCATTAGGATCAATCTTTCCCGGCTTTCGGAACTCATAAAATACAGCGATCGGCATGCTTCTGTTTTTGCTGT
>JAPLHK010000008.1:24264-25710 GCA_026389715.1 Chloroflexota bacterium | reverse complement strand
TTCTTGAGTATCTTGCCCATCGGGTTGCGCGGGACCTGGTTAAGTATGAAAACCTTGCGCGGTACCTTGAAGCGCGCCAGCCTCTCGCCAAGGTAATCTTTGATATCTTTTTCCGAGACGGTTGCTCCCGGGCGGGGCACCACCACGGCCACGGGTATCTCGCCCAGCTTGGCATCCGCCGCCGGAATCAGCACGGCGTCGGCTACCGCCGGGTGCTTGTACATGACCTCCTCGACCTCGCGCGGGAAGACCTTCTCGCCGCCCACGTTGATCAGCTCCTTCTTGCGGTCAACCATGAAGAAATAACCGTCGCTGTCGTAGTAACCCATATCGCCGGTGTGCAGCCAGCCGTCGCGCAGCACTTCGGCGGTCTCCTTCGGTTTCTTATAATATCCTTTCATTACCAGCGGGCCGTTGATGACCAGTTCGCCCACCTGGCTGGCGCCCAGCAGCTTGCCGGACTCGTCCATCACGCCCACCTTGACGCCCGGGTAAGCCAATCCCACGCTGCCCTCCTTGTAGGTGAGGTCGGCGCGCTGCATGGTGGCAGAAGCGGAGCACTCTGTCAGGCCCCAGGCCTCCAGTATCTTGATGTTGAGCGCTGCCGAGGCATCCTTCATAAGCTGGGCCGGCATGGCCGAGGCGCCCGAGATGCCGATGCGCAGGGAGGAGAGGTCATACTTGCTGCGGTCGGGGTGGTTGATGAGCATGAAATACATGGCCACCACCATGGGCAGGAAGGTTACTTTATGTTTTTCTATCTGCTGGAAGACCTCGACCGGGTTGAAGGGGTCGAGCAGCACGAACGACGAACCCGTCACTAAGGAGCAGAGCATCACGGTGATGCCATAGCCGTGGAAGGCCGGCACGACCATCATGGCGCGGTCATGATCGTCGAGCTTGAGCAGGTTGACGATGGCGTCGGCGTGGAAGAAAAGGTTGCCGTGCGTGAGCATAGTGCCCTTGGGTTCGCCCGTGGTGCCCGAGGTGTAGAGAATCTCGGCCACGCTCTCCTCGCTGCACAGTGCCTTGAAGGGGGCTGAGGGCGCTTCCGATTCGAGCCTGGACAGTTCAAGCCCTTCGCGGTATGGGCCGTTGACTATCAGCCATTTGAAGAGCGGCGGCTTTGTTTTGATCTTGCTAAAGTGTTCGGCGAAAGCCGGGCTGGCTATCAGCGCCACGGAGTCGCTGTCGCGCAGCAGGTATTCCAGTTCGCGCTCCTTGTAAAAGATGTTGACCGGGACGGCTACCGCGCCTATGTAGGCGCAGGCGAAATAAGCCGCCAGGAATTCGGGGCAGTTATTCAGCATGAGGGCGACCTTGTCGTCGGGCTTTACTCCCAGCTTCTGCAGGGCGTGGGCGAATTTCTGGGACCTGGACAGGAGCTGGCTGTAGGTGACCGGCTGGTCCTTATAGATGATGGCGGGGCGCGTCCCGATGGAAGAG
>JAPLHK010000008.1:14363-24254 GCA_026389715.1 Chloroflexota bacterium | reverse complement strand
CCCGGAAGATGCATTGCTACCTCCTGCCCTGTTTAATAGCCTGGCTTATGGCTGATGTTGCAATATAACATCGGGCATGGCTAAAGTCAATACTAACGGCCTGTGTGCAGAAATCAATCTCCGAGGGGGTATTGACAAAAATATAGATGCAATATAATATATTAAACAAGCGCTTGATATATCTATAAGCGTGATTTGCACTTAAGTTGAGAGGGTTGTGAAAAAGAATGGGACGAAAGAGCCTGGCGGTTGACCGGCGCGGGCAGATCTTGAGGGCCGCCGCCGCATTGTTTATCAGGAAGGGTTATCTGAACACCACGGTGCGCGACATCGCCGGTGAACTCGGTATGAACGTGGCCACGCTGTATCACTATGTAGGTTCCAAGAACGGTATACTCGGCCTTTTTCACGAATATACCATGAATGCCATCAATCTCTTCGCGGAAAAAAACCAGACGGTGCTTGGCAGCATGGAGCCGCAGCGCGCTTTGAAGTACGCTATCCGGAAATATATGCAATGGGTGGAAAAGTACCAGGATCTGACGGTCTTTTGGTACCAGGAAGCAAAAAACCTCACCCCCTCCCAGTTTAAAGCGCTGAAGCTGCAGGAAGAGTACACGATACAGATATTCCGGATGATACTTGAAAGAGGTATCAGGTCCGGCGAGTTTAAAATCAAAGATCCCGCTATGGCCGCCAACAACATCGTTGTTCTCTGCGACATGTGGGCTTTCCGCAGGTGGCTGCTGAAAGGATGCTATACGCTGGAGCAGTATATCAGGGAGCAGACCGATTTGATCATGGCGCAGGTTCGCTGCGCCGGACACTGACAGGTGAGGGGCGACCCAAACAGAATAAGGAGGCCGATGATATGAGATTTGTAACAGACGAGAAATACGTACTGGGCAGGATGCTGGAAGAGGCGGCGAAGAAGCATCCGGAGGCCACTTATTTCTGGTTTGAGGGGGAACAATATACCTATAGCAAGGTGCTTGCACAATCCCGGATGGTTGCGCAGGGCTTCGCCGAACAGGGGGTGAAGAAAGGCAGCCACGTAGCAATGCTGATGGAAAATTGTCCCGAATTCATTTACACGTGGTTCGGCCTGGCTTTGCTGGGCGCGGTGGAGGCGCCGTTCAATCCTTTCCACAAAGGGAGTCTCCTTGAATACCTTATCAACTACTCGGATGCCGAGATACTGGTTATCAGCAGCAGCTTCATTGACGAGATCAGATCGGTGGAGGACCGGATATGCAACGTAAAAAAGATAATTATCGAGGGGCAGTTTAAGGGGAAGCCTTTTAAAAAAATAGAGACGATAACGTTCGCTTCGCTGCTGCAGGGAGATGGGAAGCCTCGGACTGCAGAGGTCAAATATAACGATATCATGGCGCTTATGTTCACCTCCGGAACAACCGGCCCATCCAAGGGAGTGCTGATAACGCATAACCAGGCATTTTTCGTAGCCAGCCAGTATGTGAACGTAACAGGTGTCAAGAGAAGCGATACCGGATATTGCTATATACCGCTTTTCCACGAGGCGCCGCAATTCGGGCTGGTGCTGGGGTCCATGCTTTACGGGGGCAACTTCCTGCTCACCCGCAGCTTCAGCGCGGCGGATTTCTGGCAGGACATCAGGAAATACAAGTGCACTGCCTCCGGGATGTTCGAGGTAGTGATCAAGATCCTGCTGATGGCGCCCGAGCAGCCGGACGACGCGGATAACCCGATGCGCATTTTTTCGACGGCGCATATAACGCGGGAGAGCCAGGAAGCGTTCGAGAAACGGTTCCATGTGAAACTGGTCAACACATACGGGCTGACGGAGGGGGATTGCACCATAGCGGCGACACACAGGGATATCAGGCCCGGTTCCTTCGGTAAACCGCGCGGCTATTTCGATGTGCAGCTCTTCGACTCCATGGACAGGAAAGTACCACGGGGCAAAGTCGGCGAGATAGCCCTGCGGCCGAAGCAGCCGCATACCATATTCGAAGGCTATTACAAGATGCCGGAGAAGACGCTGGAGGCTATGCGTAATCTGTGGTGGCACACGGGTGACCTGGCTTACCAGGATGAAGACGGGTATTTTTTCTTCGTCGGGCGTGAGAAGGACATGATAAGGCGAGGCGACGAGAATATATCGGCGCTGGAAGTAGAAAAGGTGGCGGAATCGCACCCTGATGTGAAAGAATGCGCCGCCGTGGCCGCTTATTCGGATGTGTGGGGTGAGGAGGTCAAGCTGGCCATCGTCTGCCATGAGGGAAAACAACTAGATCCGGCTGAACTGGTGGCCTATTGTGACGAGCGTATGGCCTATTTCATGGTGCCGCGTTATATCGAATTCGTTGAGGCCATACCCCACACGGGAGGCAGCGGCAGGCCGGTTAAGGAGCAACTGAAACAGGTAACTGATAAAACGTGGGACAGGGTTAAGGCGGGAGTAAAGATAAAACGCGAAGCTGAAAAAAAGAAAAAAAGCTGATTCAAAATAAGAAAGAGGGGGTAAGTTCACTATGAAAAAAATCATCGTATTGGGTGGAGCGGGCACCATGGGTTATGAGGTGGTGAAACTGCTGCTGGAGAGGACGAGCGCGGAGATCACCGTAGCCGACGCCAGCGTCAAGGGCCTGAAACGCGTTGAAGCTGAGATGGGGAACAAAATCAAAATCGCAAGCGCTGATGTGAATGATAGGGAGTCGCTGGTCAAGCTGCTCAAAGGCGCTGACGTGGTTATCAGCACGGTTGGCCCGTTCTACAAATATGCA
Organism: Chloroflexota bacterium; assembly: GCA_026389715.1. Lineage (GTDB taxonomy): Bacteria > Chloroflexota > Dehalococcoidia > GIF9 > UBA5629 > CAIMUM01. The sequence goes on along the minus strand of JAPLHK010000008.1, from coordinate 21,486 downwards.
GCCGGAGTGATTAAAGCTGCAATTGATGCGGGGGTAAACCTTGTCGATATAGATGACGATTTCGACGCCACCAAGGATTGCCTGGCACTGGATGAGGATGCCAGGAAGGCCGGTGTAGCTGCCATCATCGGTATGGGCGCCAGCCCGGGTGTGACCAACCTGACTGCCAAGCTGGGCGCCAGCCGTATGGACAGGACGGATGACATACGGTTGTACTGGGGGGAGAGTGCCATCGACCCGACCGGGTCGGCGGCTATGATGCACTGGTTCCATATAACCGCAGAAAAGGTACCTGTATTTGTCGATGGAAAATGGGTTGAGAAGCAGGGATTCACCGAGCCTGAGGTTATCGAATTCCTGCCGCCTATTGGGAAGCTGGAAGTGGTCCTGACCGGTCACCCTGAGCCGGTCTCGCTGCCCAGGTATATCAAAGGCGTAAAAAACGTAAGCATCAAGGGTGCTCTTTATCCTCCCAAGATGATGGAGCTTTACCGCTGGCTGATAGATACGGGTTTCGGCAGCATGGACGAATTCATGGTAAATGACAGCGTCTCGATGCCCTTCAGACAGTTGGCCGTAAGGATAATACGTTCGATGCCGCGCTTCGCGCCGGAGTACTTTAAAGACATACTCGAGGATGCGCTGGGCAAATATGAGGCCTGTGCCGGGACATTCAAAATCGTTGTTAAAGGGCAGAAGGGTAATAAGCAGGTGACCCGTACCTACGATCTGATGGCAAATAATGTGGCGCACAGCACCGCTTTGCCCGCCGTAATGGCTGCGCTGGCGTTGATGGACGGGAAAGTGAAAGCGGCCGGAGTTATGGCCCCGGAGGGAGCTCTGGATGCTGCCATGTTTTTCGAGGTACTGAGCAAGGACGCCAGAGTGCGCGAAACGGTTACGGAGTCGGCTGACAGCATCAATGTGAAATAAACCGTGACATTTCATAAGAACAGAAAATTATTTTTAAAGGAGGCAGAGGCATGGCAATAAAAAAACAAAAAGAAGTCCGGGTAGACCCGTTGCTGATGGTGGTGCTATCCAAGAGGCTGGAGGCCATCAGCCGTGAGATGGCCAACACGCTGACGCGCACAGGGCGCTCCGGCAATATCAATACGGCCAAGGATTTCTCCTGCGGCATAACCGATGCGCAGGCACGCATGGTCTGTGTGGATGAAGGCCTGCCCGTCCACATCGTTAGCGCCGGGCTGGCCGCCAAGTCCCTGACCGACCTTTTCGATGACATCCGTCCCGGCGACTGTTTTCTCAACAACTCACCCTATTACGGCAACAGCCACCACGCGGATTATACGTTCCTGGCGCCGGTCTTCTACAAGGGCAAGCATGTCTTCACCACCATAACCAGGGCGCACCAGGGCGATATCGGCAACCACGATCCAACGACCTATATGCCTTTTGCCACGGACGTGTACACCGAGGGAGCGCTGGACTTCCCCTGCGTGCGTATCCAGCGTGACTACAAGGACCAGGCCGACATCATCAGGATGGCCAAGGTCAGGATCCGCGCTCCCGAACAGTGGTACGGAGATTACCTGGCCGCGCTGGGGTCGGTGCGCACGGGTGAAAAAAGGATCATAGAGATGTGCGATAAATACGGCCTGGATACGGTGGTCGCCTTTACCGAGCGCTGGCAGGAGTATGGACGCACAAGGATGATCGACGCCATCAGGCAGCTTCCCGCCGGGACCTGGGAAAACGAGACCCGCCATGACCCGCTGCCCTTCGTAGCGCCGGATGGGGTACCGATCAAGGTCAAAATGGAGATCGACCCTAAAGAAGGCTATATAACACTTGATTTTACCCATAATATCGATTGCATCCCCTTTGGAATGAACATGAGCGAGGCCACGGTTATGGCCTGCTCTGTGGCAGGCGTGTTGAATAACCTCGACCCCACGCTGCCGCATAACTGGGGCGCCTTCAGCCGGATCATAATCAAAATGCGCGATGGCTGTGTTATCGGCCAGGCCAGGCATCCGATTAGCGCATCCATGGCCACTACCAACCTGGCCGATCGCGTGATCAACGTGGTGCAGGCCTGCTTCGGCAAGGTCCGGAAAGACCTGGGCCTGGCGGACGGCGCTTTCATGCCCGCCGCGGCAGGCAGCGTCTTCGGCATCGACTGGCGCAAGAGCAACGCCATAGGGGCAGGCGGGCCGGGCCATTATGGATACGATGGATGGTTAGGCTATGGCATACCGGTCACGGCCGGCGTGGTCCACATGGACAGCATTGAGGTCGACGAGCAGGCCATGCCACTGCTGATAACCAAGCACGAAATTATTCCCGATTCCGGCGGGGCGGGCCAGTGGCGCGGCGCCATCGGCATAGAGTGCAGGCAGAAGCCCCGGCACGATGCCGGTTCTTGGGGCTTTATCGCGGATGGTCATTTTAATCCCCCGCAGGGGATCAACGGAGGCCTACCCGGAAGTGCCCTGCAATTGTATAAATACGAGATCACCAAAGGCGAAGATACGAAAACTGAGTTGCCTACGGTATCGATGGAGTCCCTGCAACCCACCGAGATGATGATATCCCTGTCCTCCGGTGGTGGCGGCTTCGGCGATCCGCTGGACCGTGACTCCGAGAAGGTGCGGCATGATACACGCGAGGGCTATGTAACTCTGGAAAAAGCACGTGAAATATACGGAGTCGTTATTAAAACCGACAGTGAGCTTTACTCGATAGACCAGGGAGCTACCAAAGTGCTGCGGGCAGAGATCAAAAAGAACAGGGAGGCTGTAAGATGAGCTACAGATTGTGTATTGATATCGGAGGCACATTTACTGACCTGGTAGTGGCGGATTCCAAGGGTAATGTAAATATATTCAAATCACCCACAACGCCGGGCAACTACACTGACGCATTTATTGAGACGGTAAAAATGGCGGCTGGCCATTTGGGCCTGCCGCTCAAGGAATTCATGGGGCAATCTAGTACGATCGACGGCGGGTACTTCGGACACGGCTCCACCGTCAGCACCAACGCTATCATCGAGGGCAAGGCGGCCAAGACCGGCCTGATCTGTACCAAAGGCTTCAGGGACATTCTGGTCGCGCGCGAGGGCGGCAAGGAAAATCCATACAACTGGCAGATGGAATATCCCGAACCTTATATACCGAGATACCTGACACTCGGCGTGGGCGAAAGGATCAATGCTGAGGGCGGGATAGAGGAAAAATTAAACGAGGATGATGTACGCCAGGCCGTACGCCAGTTGAAGGAATTCAACGTCCGCGCTATAGCCGTGGCGTTGCTCTGGTCTATTGCTAACCCGGTACACGAGTTGAAAATCGCTGAGATCATAGAAAAAGAGTGGCCGGGCATTCCTTGCAGCCTCAGCCACAAGGTCAACCCCTGCATCAGGGAATACCGGCGGTTTTCATCGACCGCCATCGACGCCTCACTCAAGCCGCTGGTCAACAGTTATGTCACCCAGCTTGGAAAGAGGCTGGAGGCCATAGGTTATAAAGGGCAGCTCTCGTTGCTCACATCGAGCGGCGGCGTAGTATCGGCCGAGGAGTTCGTGAAAAAGCCCATTTTCAGCGTCGATTGCGGACCGGCGCTGGCGCCAAGCGCAGGCAGGCTGATAGCGGAAACCGACCTCGGCGTCGATAATATCATCACCACTGATATGGGCGGCACCAGCTTCGACGTGGCCTGCATAACCGGCGGTGAAATCGCGGTTTCACGTGAGACTCTGGTCGGCGGCTTCATGCTGGGCATTAACAAGGTCGACAGCAAATCGATCGGCGCGGGAGGCGGTAGCATCGCCTGGGTGGACTCGGGTGGATTGCTACACATCGGTCCGCAGAGCGCCGGTGCCGTGCCGGGACCCGCCTGCTACAACAAAGGCGGTAAAGAGCCTGCGGTCACCGATGCCAATGTCGTGCTCGGCTATCTCGATCCAGCTTACTTCCTCGGCGGCAGCATGAAGCTGGATAAGAGATTGGCCGCTAAAGCAATCGAAGAAAAAGTTGCAGTTCCTTTGAAGCTTAGCGTCGAGGAAGCCGCCTATGCTATGTGGGGCGCCGTAAACGCCAGCATGTCCAACGTAATCCAGGACATCACTATCTGGAGGGGCATCGATCCCCGCGAATACCTGGTGGTATCGGGTGGCGGTGCAGGTGGGCTGCACATTGTAGCCATAGCTGAAGAGCTGGGAGTTAAGAAGGTATTGATACCCAGAGTGGCCGGTGCGCTCAGTGCTTTCGGGGGTGCCTTCGCCGATATAACTTCCGAGTTCAGCACGAGCAAATTTACCGACAGCAGCAATTTCGATTTCGACGACATCACTGCAACTCTGGCCGGACTGGAGAAGCAGGCAGAGGCCTTCTTCGAGCATATGCGGGTGCCCGTCAAACAGCGAAAATTGCAGGTCTATGCCGAGGCCAGGTATCCATTCCAGGTCTGGGAGCTTTCCGTACCCCTGCGCGGCCGCAGCATCGGCAATCAGAAGCAGCTTGATATACTGGTGTCGGATTTCCACAAACTCCACCGCAAGGTATTTTCGGTTAGCGCCGAGGACCAGCCGGTCGAGTTTGTCTACTGGAGGGTAAAGGCCGTCGGCAAGCTGGCTAAAACCGATTTCCCGGCAGCGAAGCTCGCCTCCGGTACTGCTGCAGTGAGCCAGCATACCAGGGGAGCCTATTTCCAGAAACTCGGCGGCATGGTCGATACGCCCATTTATAAAGGTGCAGACCTTAAGCCCGGCAACCGTATAGTGGCGCCGGCCATTATCGAAGAGCCGACCACTACCATATTGGTCATGCCCGGCTCTAAGGCATCGATCACCAAGTACGGCAATTACCTGATAGAAATAAAATGAGACCTGTTGGAGCGGGTTTTTAAACCCGTCCGAAAATGCGGGCGCAGCTGAAGCAACGCCCCTACATGTCACGAAAATAGATACTGGAGGCCAATTATGAAAATACTTGTTCTGGGCAGCGGGATTATCGGCGCGGGCGCCGTGAGACAGTTGGTCAAATACAGCGATGCCGCTATTGTTAACGCCGATATCGACCTCGCTAAGGCTGAAGCCGTCGCTGAAAAATATGGCAAGGATCGTGTTAAGGCGTATAAGCTGGATATCGACGACCACGCCGGCTTTGTTAAGTTCATCAAACAGGAAAACCCCGATATCGTGGCCAGCACCATAGGGCCGTTTTATAAGAATGCTGGCAAGGTCTATAAAGCTTGTATAGCGGCCGGTAAAAACTGCGTGGACGTGTGCGATGATATCGACGGCGTAAGCCAGGCCCTGGCTCTCGACGATGAGGCGAAGAAAGCGGGGATCACTATTGTTAGCGGACTGGGGGACAGCCCCGGCCTGACCAATATTCTGGCCAAGTACTGTTGCGACCAGTTGGACAGTGTTGAGGACATCAATATTCTCTGGGTGGCGCCTCTCAGTGAAGTAGGCCTGGCCCAGTATTTCCACGGTATACACTGTTTTGCTTTCCCGCACCAGTATGTTGACGGCAAGCTGCTCGACCTGGACGGCAAGGTTACGGTGGAGTTCGGTGAGCCTATAGGCAGGGTAGAACTATTGTACTGCGACCATCCCGAGCCGTTCACGCTGCCGCGTTATATCAAGGGCGTAAAGAACGTGATCTGCGCCGGGTCTACCTGGCCGGAGGTCCCGGGGTTGTCCATGGGGACGTTAGCGGGATTCAAGGACTACCTCATGCAGCCCATAAATATCCGCGGAACAGAAGTGGCGCCCATCGAAGTGCTGTCGCACATGGCCTTCAACCTGGTACAGGAGCAGATAGCCAGGTGGAAAGTTGAGGGCAGGGAATACCGCTACGGTGGCACGATTATCGAGGTTACCGGCCTGAAGAACCGGGTTAAAACAAAGCTGACTTTCTCGGGTGTGGGCAGGGGCATGACAACGACGCCGCGCACGCTGATCACGGTCGCCAAGATGGTGGCCGGAGGGCAGGTCAAAGTTAAGGGCGCTTATGCGCCGGAGGGTTGCATCGATCCGCTGGATTTCATGAAGGCCTTCAGCGAGGGCTTCGCCACCATCAAGACCATGCCCTCGGATAAACCGAACGAATTTATCGTGGATATCGTGCCGGTTTAAAGTCCCTGCTGCTTGTATTGCTGACCGAGCTGAACGTAGGCGTCGTTGCCTGCCAGCATCATCGACAGCTTCTCCTGGCTGAGCTTTTCTTTGACTTTGGCCGGGCTGCCCATGACCAGCGAACCGGGTGGTATTTTGGTGTTGGGCGTAATCAATGCGCCCGCTGCGATAAAGCATTTTTCGCCGATCTCGGCGCCCTGCAGCACCACGGCGTTGATGCCCACCATGGAGCCGTTGCCGATAGATTTGCAGTGGATGACCGCGCCGTGTCCCACCAGCACGTTGTCCCCGATTATGCAGTCCCAGGAATGTACGATGCAGTTGTCCTCGATGGCGGTATTCTTGCCGATGCTGATGCTGCCGAAATCGCCGCGGATCACCGCCCCCGGCCAGATGCTGGCTTTCTCGCCGATGGTTACCTCTCCCACGATATAGGCTGTCTCGCTGACAAATGCCGTGGGGTGTATTTGCGGTGTCTTGCCGTTAAAGCTCTTTATCATTGTTATCTCCTTTCACACAGGCAGCAGTCCACGATTTAAACTGTTTATAGCCGGTGTTGCGGACGGTAAGAGGCTATTGTAAGAAGCTGTGAGGGTTGCCGTTGAGTCCGCAGCAATATGAAATGGCCTTGCTGGCCAGATTGATATATTTGTTGAGATAGAAATAGCGCTTGATCTCGATGGTGACGATCTCGCCACTGAGCTCTTCTCCGACGGTCAGGACGCCGTAGCTGCGGTGCATGGCCGGGAACCTTCCGCACACGCTGCCGGGGTTAAAGAACAGCACGCCTTCTTCGATAGTATTACGCGCCGAGTGCGTGTGGCCGTAGAGGATGGCGTCCATTTTGCCCTCGAACTGGGTCATCAGTCCCCATTTGAACCCGAAGGGAAAGACGCAGCCGTGGCCGTGGATGATGCCGATGCGCTTGCCGTTGACCTCCACCAGGTCTTTCTCGGGAAGCCCCGGGATGTGCATGTCGTGATTGCCGGCAACGCCGTGGAAATCGCTTATCTC
>JAPLHK010000008.1:10642-14342 GCA_026389715.1 Chloroflexota bacterium | reverse complement strand
GTGATTGCCGGCAACACCGTGGAAATCGCTTATCTCTTTGAGGTCGTTGACCAGGTCTTCCGAGTGGAAATCGCCGAGATGGAGGACCATGTCCATGCGGGTGAGCTCATTGATAAGCGAGGAAGGCAATTCACTGATGCGGTGAACGTGGGTATCAGCTATTACACCTATTCTCATGATCTTGTTTTACTGACTTCAAATATTCTCACTGGCCAGGTTAAATACAGTATAAGTAAAGATTGCTTCGTCGCCTGCGGGCTCCCCGCAATGACATTTAAAGCATATCATTCCGGGGGGAAATTTGTCCATTTTTTACCCGCCGCTGACCAGGCGGAAAAGCTTGACTGAATCATTCTCCTTAAGGACCGTGGCGAACCAGACAGGCTCGTCGTTGACATGGACTATGACAGCCCTCTGGACGTAGCCAGGCAGTTTGAGCAGAGAAAGCAGGTCCCGAACCGTGCAGTTATCCGGCACCTCGATCATTGAGTCGTTGGGGTAACCCTCTATCTTGATAAACTTGCTGTAACTGAAGCTGATTTTCATTTACTTACCTCGTGATGTCCCTTATGGCCGCTTCATCATCCCCATCGATACCGCTATCATTACGCCGAAGAAGTTGAAGATGTTGGGATTGCCCACAAGCTTGAGGTCGTAGTTATTCATGGCCGTCTGCAGCCCGGTATCTCCGCCGAAAGCCAGCGTTTTAAACCCGATGTCGGCGTTTTCGAAGACCAGTGCAAGATCGTACTCGGTCAATACTTTGTCGGAGAAAAACTTGCCGTTTCTGAAGATATAGCGCCTGCCCCGGCTGCCGTCCCTGGTCATTATCACGTACCTGGAATCGCGGATGGTTAACATCTCCTGTACCGATTTATTCGTTTTCACCATTATGCTGATGGCCAGGCTGACAACTGACAGCAGCAGCGAAAATAACATTTCAGTCGCACCTCCGCATTTGATTCACTTCAACCGTCACTTTACCGCACAGGCGAGGATGGCCCTTTTCACGATGGTCCTGGCTACCTGTACCATGTACTTGTTGTGCTCGAGTGGCTTGGCCTCGGCAACGGCGGCTTTGCCTGCCTCTTCAGCCAGGGCCTCGTCTATACTCTTTCCAATGATGGTTTTCTCGGCCTGTGTGGCGCGGTAGGGTACAACGGCCACGGCATTGAGGCAGATGCGCGCCGCCGTGACCTTGCCGTTGGCCCTGGTGATGGCGGCCGCGCAGTTCACGATGGGGAAATCGATGGCCTGGCGCAGCGCGAACTTGAGGAAGGCGCTGGACGTGCCTGCCGCAGGCGCCGGTATCTGTATCTCGGTGACGATCTCATCGGCTTTGAGCACAGTGGTCTTGACGGGCTTGACCTCGAAGAAGTCCTGGGCAGCGATGGTGCGCGCCGAGGTCTTTATGCTGGCATTCAGAGCTATCAGGGCCGGCGCGGTGTCGCTGGGATGCACGGCCATGCAGCCGCCAGACACGCTGCCGCCGAAGATGGAGTGATAGCGGTTGTCGCCCTTGATGGCATAGCACCTGCCGCCCTTCTTGCGCAGGCAGGAGAAGCGGTTATTCTGGTTGCGGTAATACCAGCACCGTATGTCCTGGCAGAGGTTGCCGGCTATAGTGCCCATATCCCGCAGGTGCGGCGAGGCGGTCCGGCAGGCGGCCTGTGCCAGGGCGGAGGCCTTCGACCTTACCAGGTCGCTGTGGGCGATCTCGCTGAGCGTGGTCAGGGCGCCTATCTTCAGCATGCCGCCGTCTTCTTTTATATAGTTTAGCCCGGGGATGGTTTTGATATTGACCAGCGCCTCAGGATAGGCCGGTAGTATGGCGTCCTTCATTTTCCCCAGCAGGTCGGTGCCTCCCGCGATGATGCAGGCCCGGTCGCCGTAGTTTCCCATCAGGGACACCGCCTCGTCGATGCTGTAAGCGTTGAAGTGTTTAAATTCTTTCACTTTTCACCACCTGCCTTTACTTTTTCGCCGCCTTCATTTTTGCGGCGGCCTCCCGGACAGCTATGGGATGCTGCGGGTAGGTGCTGCAGCGGCAGAGGTTGCCCGCCAGGGCCTCGACTATCTCCTCCTCGGTCGGGTCCGGGTTGTGGTCGAGCAGGGCCTTGGAGGTGACCACGAAGCCCGGCGTGCAGTACCCGCACTGCATGGCGTGGTTGTTCACATAGGCTTCGATCAGCGGGTGCCCGTCGGCGGCGATACCCTCCACGGTCTCCACGGTCTTGCCGTCGCACTCGATGGCCAGCATCATGCAGGAGAGGACAGGCTTGCCGTCCACGATCATGGTGCAGGAGCCGCAGGCGCCGCGGTCGCAGAACTGCTTGGCGCCGGTCAGGCCGAGTTTATCATGTATCAAATAGTAAAGCGTCCAGTTCGGCTTGACATGGAACTCATATTCGGCCCGGTTGATGATCAACTTTATGCGCCCCTCGGGAGCCGGCAGGCCGCGTGCCTTGTGCGACTTGAAGACATGCTCTCTCAGGCCTTCAGCCGTATCCTTTGTTTCCCCGCAGTATGGGCAGGTCAACTTCGTTATTTCTTTATTCAAGTTCTCGCCTCCTCTGGTTATCTCTGTGTCCCGGGTTATTCCTTGCCCAGGGCTTTCAATATTTTGCCTGGTGTTATGGGGAAATCATCCATCCAGACACCGATGGCGTTGTAGACCGCCGGAGCCATGAGGCCGGGGATCACCGTGCCGATATCCTCGCCGACACCGATGAGGCCGTACGGTCCGTAGCCCAGGCCGGTCTCAACCAGTATAGTGCTGACAGGGCCGAGGTCTTTCATGGTGGCTATCTTATAGTCGAGCAGGTTGCCGTTGAGTATCACACCGGTTACCGGGTCATGCACAACCTCTTCGAACTTGGCCCGGCTCACGCCCATGATGCTGCCGCCATACTGCTGTCCCTCGCAGCTCAGGCGGTTGACTCGCCCGCCTCGGTGTCTACCTCGATCTCCATGAAGTGGGCCTGGCGGCAGAAGCGAGGCCTGGGGTTATGGGGGTTGTAGGCGCCATATTGCACGTGGTAGCTTGAGGCGAAGAGGGGCTCAGACCAGCCCACACGCGTGCCCAGGAATTCATCCGTGGCACAGGGACCGCTCTCGCCGGCCAGCCTGACGAAGTCGTCTATGCTCATCCGTTTTGAGGGATTGGCTTTAACGAAGATGATGCCGTCCTTGATATCAAGCTCGTCCGGTTTGGTATTGGGGAAGGCCGCCTGAAAGCTGCCGCGCTGTGTGGGGGAGGATGGGCTGGTGGCGGATTCGAGTATCTTCTGCTTCAGGATGCGCGCTGCGTAGCGCACCGCCCAGCCGTTGACCGACATATTGGTCGAGGAATCCGGGGTCATCCTGTAGAAGCCGGCGTATTCATGCGGGTTATAATGCACGTTTTCGAGGAGCAGGCCGAGCTCATCGGCGGCTATCTGGCAATATGTGGCTTCAGCGTCGACCCCGTTGTCGGCTGCCATGGCCAGCAGCGTGGCTGAACCATCCGTACGCTCAATGCGGATGGCGAACTCGCCGCTGCCGCAGGAGTCGTCCCATTCATGCGCCCAGGTGAAGCCGACGCCATGCATGCGGCCGTTGGGCAGTTTCCTCGCGCCCGGCTTGTGCCACGACGCGTCCCACTTGAACTCGGCCTTGCCTTTATCGATGCATTCCTTGAGGCTGTCTATTACCGGGAAAC
>JAPLHK010000008.1:0-10618 GCA_026389715.1 Chloroflexota bacterium | reverse complement strand
ATCGGCCCAATCCATGCCGTGTCCCATGCACCCGTCGTTTTTCAGCGCCAATTCAGTCGGGTCCATGCCGAGTTCGGCCGCCACGCGGTCCAGTACCATGGTTTGGGTGAGCACCGGTGGGAGCATCTCGCAGCGCGTGGGCACCGTATGGCCCTTGTTGACCCAGATGGACTTGCTCTGTCCCCTCAGGTTGGTGATTCTGGTATTGTCGTGCAGGTGCAGCACCGGGCTGAAAACCGGCCAGATGGCGTTAACGTGATAGAGGGTGGCGTCTACGGCCGTTATGCTGCCATCGTTCTTGAAGCCCACCTTAACGAAGTAAGTGCCCTCGTCCATGGAGCCGCCGAAGAAGTCCTCCCTGCGGTTGAAGATGTATTTAACCGGCCTGCCGGCACGTTTGGAGGCCAGTGCGGCGCACCACAGCGGGCCGAGGTTCCAGTCTATCTGGCACCAGCCGCCGAAGCTGGCGCCCTGGTAGGGGGAATGGATGATTATCTTATTCATGGGTATGCCGCCAAACCATTCTGAAATGCGGCTTTTAGGCAGGTGCACCCGCTGGTGCTTCAGCCATATCTCGGGGCAATCGCCGTTCCACTTCCATACACCGCAGGGGCGTTCAGGCCCTACCCAGGTGTTGGCCGTGCGGTTGAACTTGAATTCAATGACCCTGTCCGCCTCGGCGAATCCCTTCTTGACGTCTCCGTGTATCAATTCATCGTATGCGCCGCGGTTCCAGTGGTTGCCGTCTATATAGCGTTCAGGGAAGCTCAGCGGCGCGGATGGGTCGGAGGCGGCAACCGGATCGAGGTTAAACGGCCTCTCCTCCCACTCGATCTCGATAAGAGCAAGAGCCTGCTCGGCTATATCCTCGCTCTCGGCAGCCACGGCTGCGCCGACTAATTCGCCCTCCATGTGAGCCGCGTCGGAGAGCGGCCGGTCCAGCCCGAAAAACCCCGCCGTCTTACCTATGATCTCGGCCTTCATTACCTCGGGGTCGTCGTAACGCACTATCTGCCGGACGCCGGGCAGCTTCTCCGCTTTGCTGGTGTCCATCTTCAGGATTTTGGCATGCGCATAAGGTGACATGAGCAAGCGCATGTACAGCATGCCGGGAAGCTGGATATCCATGGTGTAGTCGGCCTGTCCCGAAGCCTTGGCCAGTCCGTCGATCCTTCGGGGGCCTTTCTGGCCTATATATTTATATTCCTTAAGCTGGTATTTGTCGGCATTCAGGTTGTCGAACATCTCCAGCATGCGGGCTGTCTGGTCTTCCTGGTGCGTGCTCATCTAATGCCCTCCTCTGATTTAAATAACTCGCCGCCGAGATAACTGCGCAGGAAGTGCGACTGATTTATCCTGTCTATATAATCGTTGTAAAAATAACGCAGTGAATCCAGCACCGGCACTGCAGCGGCCTGTCCCAGGCCGCACAGGGATGAAACTGCCATGGCACGGGCCAGGGCATCCAGTGAATTGATGTCACCTTCGTGTCCCTCTCCCCTCGCCAGCCTGCCGAATATCTCCAGCATCACCTCGGTGCCCTCCCGGCAGGGTGTGCACTTGCCGCAGGATTCATCGTTGAGGAAATGCATGTCATTTTGTACCACGTCGATGATGTCGCGTCCCGAGTTAAGCGCTACGACCGCCCCGGAGCCCAGGTATGTCTCATGCGAGAGGGGTGTGTCCAGCATTGAGGCCGGCAGTATGTTGCCCGTGGCGCCGCCTATCTGCACTGCCTTTAAATCATCGGCGCCGGCCAGTCCCACCACCAGTTCCCTGAGCGTGCTTCCCATCTCCAGTTCATAAACACCCGGCCTGCTGACGTCGCCGCTTACCGAGAAGACCTTGGTACCCTTGCTACGGCCCGTCCCCATGGCGCTGAACCAGGCTGCCCCGTTATTTATGATATGCGGCACGTTCATCAGTGTCTCAACGTTATTTATGATGGTTGGCAGGCCCCAGAGGCCGCGCGTCGGAGGGTAAGGAGGCTTGTAACGTGATTCGCCCCGCATCCCCTCTATCGAATTCATCAGTGCCGATTCCTCTCCGCAGATATAGGCGCCGGCGCCTTCAAAGACCTGGATATCCATGTGTTTCAGGTAGCCTTTCTCCCTGACCTGGCCTACCGCGCGGACCAGCGGGTCATAGAGAAAATGGTATTCATTCCTCAAATAAATGAAAGCCTGCTGCGCGCCGATGGCCAGCCCTGCTATACACATGCCTTCAATGAGACCGAAAGGATCGTTGGAAAGGATATATTTGTCTTTGAAAGTTCCGACTTCGCCCTCATCGGCGTTGCACAGGAGGTATTTGGCTTTGGCCTTAATACTGCGCGCCAATTCCCATTTGAGCCCGGTGTTGAAGCCGGCGCCGCCGCGCCCGGTCAGGCCTGATTTCTTTATCTCAGCGATTATAGCCTGAGGCTTCATCTTATCGCGCGCTTTGATAAAAGCAATGAAGCCGCCCTTGGCTATGTATGTCCCGATGTCCTGCGGGTCGATGCTGCCGCATTTGCTTAAAACGATACGCTTTTCAGCCACTTATAACCTCCTGGGTACGAAACTATCACTCTCCCAACTGTCATTGCGAACGAAGTGAAGCAATCTGTAGATTCAGGGGCTTCTTTTGCCTTATGCATAGGATTTTAAGATCTCCGCAATCCCGGCCGGGGTCAGATCGCCGTACAGCTTATCGTTGATCATCATCGCCGGAGCCTGGTCACAGGCGCCGATGCAGCTAACCAGCTCAAAGGAGAATTTGCCGTCCCCGCTGGTTTCCCCGGGGGCTATACCCAGCTCCTTTTTTATACTCCCGATTACCGCCTGCGCGTCTTTGAGATGGCAGGGCAGGCACCTGCATACCCTGATGATATTTTTACCGGTGGGCAACACCGGCAGAAAGGCATAGAACGTGGATACGCCGTACACTTCATTGAGCGGAAGGTGGTATTGACCGGCCAGGCCGGACATCGACTCACGGTTAAGGCAGCCTTCCCTGCCGGCCCGGTCTTTTAAAGCAGGGAGCAGCCCGGCGCGGCCGTTTTCCGATAATGCTTCTTTCTTACTGGGAACCATCGCAGTCTTCCTCCCTGTCGTATTTAAACCCGCGCGGGCGCGCTCAGCGCCCCGGTGGGGCAATGCTCGATACATTTGAGGCAGTCCCGGCAGGCTTCCGCGGTCAAAGCCTCATCGAAGCCGCTGACAACCTTTGACCTGAAGCCGCGGTAGCCTATGCTCAGCACATCTTTTCTAACCACCTCGCCGCATACTTTTACACATTTGCGGCAGAGGATGCATTTTGACATATCGCGCTTTACATAAGGGTTGGATTCCTCGGCCGGGTAAAAGCGTGGATTTCTGACGTTGAAGTGCGGCGCGCCCACCTCGTAATCAGAGGCGAGGTTGTGCAGTGCGCAGTTCTCCGCGTTGGAATCGTTGACGCAATCGCCGGTGTGCGCGGTCAGCAAAAGTTCCACGATGACCTTGCGCACCGCTATGACTTTGGGCGATTTGGAATGAATTACCATGCCTTCTGCGACAGGGGTATGGCAGGCTCCCATCATGGTTCTCGATCCTTCGACCTCCACCACGCAGACCCGGCATACTCCCGAGGGGACCTGTCCCTTGATATGGCAAAGCGTGGGGATGGTTATGCCGTTGGCCGTTGCTGCCTCAAGAATAGTGGAGCCCTCACGAACCCTGATCTTCCGACCGTCGATATTTACATTTACATTTCCCATAATCGCACCCACCGTTTACGAAATCTGACCATAAACCGGTTGCCGTCCGGAATTATAATGCTGCTATCCGGCTGCAGTATCAATCAGTTTATTCCAGGCCGTGATTTTCGAAAGTTTAACAGATTGTCGGGGGATTTGCACCAGTTTTAACTAAAATTTTTTTCTATAGTAAGCGGCGGTAATACCCCGGCTAAGGCGACCTGCTCAGGTTCAACCCGACAACGCCCGCTATCACCAGCGCCATCGAAAAAGCCTTCAGCAGTGTGAACTGTTCCCTGAACCAGAAAAACCCGATTAACGCGATGAGGAAGGTGCCCACGCCCGACCAGATGGCGTAGGAAAGGCTGAGGTCGAGCTTCCTCACGGCGAACGACATCAGGATGAAGGCCAGGCTATAAAATACGAATATGAGCACGGAGGGGAGCCACTTTGTTAAGCCTTCCGACAGCTTGAGGCAGGTCGTCCCGCAGACTTCCATGCAGATGGCGGCGATAAGCAGTACCCAACTCATAGTTTTCACGTCCTTTCGCAGAGTATTATGAGCGGGATTATACAGGTAACGTTGTGTCATTGCGAATGAACCTGTGACAAGGGGCAGGTGAAAGCGTATAATCTCTACCGTTTTGCGCTTATTTGGTTATTGGGGAAAACAGTTTTGATAATAAAGAACCGTGAAGAACTCATCTCTTCCAGCCTGCGTGCCAGGGCAGTGGAGTTAATTGAGGCCGGCATCGGGCGTGTGCTGCCGGCCAACCTGATGCGCGCAGCCGTAAAATACAGCGCGGCAAAACAGCGGCTCACGGTAAACGGCGTCAGATACAATTTGGCCAAGGGCAGGGTGTTTGTTATCGGTGGAGGCAAGGCGTCCGGGTTGATGGCGCAAGAATTGGAACGGATCATCGGTCCCGGGGCGATTACCGCGGGATTGGTCAACTGTAAGACGGATGGCTACAAAACTGAAAAAGTTGGCATTATTGAAGCGGGGCATCCTGTCCCTGATGAGGCAGGCGTGCATGGAGTGAGGGAGATGCTGGCCATGAAGGCACGCTACAATATCGGCAAAAATGACCTGGTCATTTGCCTGATATCAGGCGGGGGTTCGTCGCTGCTGCCCTGCCCCGTGACGGGTGTTACCCTGGAAGACAAGCAGGCTATGACGCAGCTTCTGCTGAGGTGCGGCGCCGATATCAGGGAGATCAACGCCGTCCGTAAGCACCTTTCACTGATAAAGGGTGGCGGGCTGGCAGTCCACTATGAGCCGGCCGGGGTGGTTTCGCTGGTAATTTCAGACGTGGTTGGCGACGGCCTCGATGCCATTGCATCCGGCCCGACGGTTGCCGACCCGACAACCTTCGCGGATGCCTGCAAAGTGCTGGAAAAATACGGGCTGACGGAAACGGCCCCCAGTAATGCTGTCGGTTTTATCAACCGGGGTTGCGTGGGCTTGGAGGCTGAAACACCCAAGGTATTATCCAATTGCGATAATTATATTATCGGTAACAACCGTGTGGCGCTGGACGCTATGGCCGAGAAAGCCAGAGACCTGGGACTGAAGCCGTCTATCGTCACGTCTGAGATGACCGGTGATACCGCCGGCCTGGCCCGCAGCATGGCGGCAGATATAATCAATGACAGGTACCGTGGTTTTGATGTCGTGCTTTTGGGGGGAGAAACCACCCCGACGTTGCCGGAGAATTCGGGGAAAGGAGGCCGTAACCAGCACTATGCGGCCGTCTCCATGCTGGCGATGCAGGATTGCGCCTGCCCCTGGGTGGTGGCCTCGGTGGGCACCGACGGCTCGGATTACCTTCCAGATGTAGCCGGCGCCATGGTGGACAACCGCTCCATTGATTTAGCCAGGGCCGCCGGGCTGGATGTGGAAGATTATATCGCCAGGTACGACAGCAATATGCTTCTCACAAAGATGGGCAGATCGTTGATAGTCACCGGCGCCACCGGCACCAACGTAAGCGATATACTGCTATACCTGCTGGGCTGAGAGGTCATATTCCATGAAGCAGACGGTACCAGTCCTTCAAAATCGTTTGTTCGTCTATCATACCGAGCGCAACCTTTGCCCCGCCATGTTGCTTAGCATAATCCAACGTGAATTCAACCAGCTTCCTGCCATAACCCTGATGCCTGAGCCGGGGAATGACCGCCAGGCGGCCTAAAAAGAAGGCCCCATCCTCTCCTTTTTCCGCCGACACGAAACCTGCCTGCTCACCATCCAGATACAGGCCAAAAAACACCGCCTTTTTATGCAGCTCAATTAATTGTTCCCCGGTGGAAAAGAAAGGGTGCGTGGGTGCGCTTTCCGGCGTCAGGTTGAGCTCCTTTGCCACCGTGCTGAAGGCATCCCTGATTACATTGAGGCTGCTTTCAAGCTGGCTATCCCCGGCTATTTCTTTTATCTCAACCATTAACAGTACGGCCGTCCTTCATCCATATTGCGGGGTCGGGGGCCTATCTTCCTTCGGCCCAGGATTCCTCGCGCGGGTCTGAGCCGCCTACCAGGCTACCGGTGTGGGGGTCCCTGATAATGGCATTGGCTGCGCCGTATTTATTGTCCCAGGTCCCTCCTATCTCGACCTTGTATCCCATCGCTTCGAGCTGCTTGCCGACCGTGTTATAGAGGGGTAATTCGAGGCCGATGGTGCCGGGTTTATAAACATTGGGGGCGAATGAATCGGGGAAATTGAAGGACTGGAAGCGGGGTGCGTTGATGGCCGCCTGAGGGTCCATGCCGAATACCACGATATTAAGAAATACCTGCAGGTTGGTCTGGGTTTGTGTGTCCCCGCCGGGCGTGCCGAAGCTCATGAAGAGTTCTCCGTCCTTGAATGCCATGGGGGCGTTGGGGGTAATGCGCGGCCTCTTGCCCGGCTGCAGGGAGTCGACATTCTTCGGGTCGAGCCGGAACTGGTTCATGCGGTTGCCCAGTGTTAGTCCCGTGCCCGGCACCATGGGCGTCTGGGGAAAATCGCTGGGCGTCAGCGTCACGGCGTTACCTTTTGAGTCGATTATGCAAATATTGCTGGTGTCCTTGCCGACCTGAATGCTTGGGTCAGCGGAGGAAGATAAGCCGGGCAGGCCGGCGGGTCCGGTTTTCCCAACTGCCCCCTCGTATTTCCAGGGGTTACCGGGTTCAGGCATCTTGCCGAAAGCCTTGCCGGGTGTGAGCATATTCCTGCGCTCGCCGGAGTAACCCGGGTCGAGCAGGCCCTTTATCGGAACTTTCACGAATTTGGGGTCGCCCATATAGGCTTCACGGTCGGCCATGCATAGTTCAATAGCCTGCAATACGGTGTGTACGTATTCGGGTGAATTATGCCCCATGGCCTTGAGGTCAATCCCGTCCAGGATTTGCAGCGCCATGGGCAGCACGGCGCCCTGGTTCCAGGTATCGTTGGCGCAGATGGTGTAAGGGCCGTAAGCGCCGGTCACCGGCTTCTCCCAGTAGCCCGTATATCCTGCCAGGTCGGCGGCCGTGAAAAGCCCGCCCTTCTCTTTATGGAAGGCCACTATCTTTTCAGCGATTGCCCCTTTATAGAAAACGTCCCTGACCGCCTGCAGGCCGTCCTGGCGCGTTCCCCCTTTAGCCAGCGCGTCCTGCTCTGCTTTGGCCATGAGCTCGAACGTGCCCGCCAGCTCGGGCCGTGTGAAGACCTCTCCGTGGTGCAAAGGACGCCACCACTGGCCGCCCAGGTAAACCTGGGAATTATAGGGCATGAGAATGGTGAAGCCGATCCTTTCAACCAAGCTGAGGTCGAGGTTCTTCATCATGGTGTCATGCACGGGGAAGCCTTCACGGGCCAGTTTGATGGCCGGGGCGCTCAGTTCTGTGAAGGACTTTGTGCCGTATTTCTGCAGCAGCGCGATCATGACATCGGGCGAGGCCGGCAGCAATTGCGACCAGATATCCATCTTGGGCACCGTCTTCCAGCCGCGTGATACGAACAGGTCTATATTAGCTTTGGCGGGCGCAGTACCTGCGCCGGTATAGCTTTCCACCGTCTTGCTCTCCGCGTTGTAAACCATCACCGGCGCCACACCCGGAAAGCTGGCCGCCTCCCCGTAGGTGACATTGAGGGCTAAAAGCGCGGCGACTGCGCCGTCAACCGCGTTGCCCCCGTTTGCCATGGTATCCAGTGCGGCCTGCGTCGCCCAGGGTGTGCCGGTGGCCGCCATGTAATGTTCCGCATGGGCGGCGGGCCGGTCAACCAGGTGGGGGTCGTTAAAGGCCATGGTTTCCCTCGGCCCTTTGGGCAGCGCCAGGTACACGGCGCCGAGTACCAGTATGATGCACGCTAATACTGCTCCTGTCCAAACGAGGAACCTGAAACGGCCGGTCTTCTTCTGTTTCATATCTGATTTCCCCCCAGATTAACATAATATATCCGCCTCATAGAAAAGGTCATTTACAGGCGATGATTATTCTATCGAGTTGAGCTTGTTGAATCCCTGCCAGTAGCGGCTGTAGAGCCATCCGTGTTTTATGGAGGGCAGGCTGCTGATCTCCTCCCCATGTCCTTTGATGATGGCCCTGGCGCGGCTGAAATACTTGTCGATGGCCGCCTGGTTCGGTGGATTACCTGCTCCCTCCGTTTCCCGCAACATTTCGCTTTCGTATTCTGCAATCCGCGATCCGATGGATTTCAACGCCGCCGGATAGTGACGCAGCGCCCTGCGGTGCAGCTTCTCGGCGTGCCACCAGTAGGCTTCCCTGTCATATTCAGCCTTGCCTTCAAGGTAGCCGGCCGGCGTGATGGTTCCCTGGCTGAAGATGGGGAAGAATGGGCTCAGGCAGGGGTTGGCCGCGCCCGTGACGTAGTAGAAATTACCTTTACTGCTGACGCTGCCTACCAGTGAGGCGACCGATTGGCTGCGGCGGATGAGCTTATCGGCGGCGTGCATGCATACCGTGCCGCCGTGTTTTTCGGGGCGGAAATCATCTGTCCTGCCGCCGTGATCGCGCAGTATCTCAAAGAAGTCAGCGGTGGTAAGCGCGCCGTGTTTTTGAGAGAGTGCTTTGCTTGAACAGGCCTGCCTGCCGCCGGCGGCCGCTGCCCAGGTTATTAAGGGGTCGGAATAACAGCGCTTGAAATCGAAATCGGCCTTGCTCCTGCACCAGCCTTTCTTAACGGCATTCTCAATGAGGCCCGGCGAGGCCGCATCGAAATCCTTGCCCAGTGATATAACGTTGGAGATGCTCCAGACGCCGCTGACCTTTTTCCAGGCCCACCATGACTTGACACATTCCAGCACGTAGGCTTCAGTAGCGTCGGCTATCAGGTAACTGTTCATATAGAGAAACTTCTGACGGTATCCGCAGTTGCCTCCCTGCCCGAATTCCTCGAGAAGCCGTATGATGGTATCCAGGGCCTCCTTGGCCGTTTTGCTGCGCTCGAGAGCCAGCCGCAGCAGGTCCATGCCGGTGAGTCCGGTCGGTGAGGGCTTCTCCTTCGTAAAAATGGCCTCGTTGCCAATCATCACGCCGTACTCGTTGGCGCCCATCTCGGCGCCGAACATCCAGAAAGGCTGCGAGAGCAGCACCCGCGCCGTTTCCGGCGCCTGGGGCACAGAGATGTAGGTGCATTTGACCATCTCCCCGGCCTTATACTGTTTGCGCGGGATGATCACGATATTCTGCACCTCATCGGGTTCGCGGTCGCTGTTCTTGCCGAACAGGGTGACGCCGCTTTTAGTAGCGGCAGGGGTGGCAACGATAGTATCGCACATAGTTACATGCCTCCTTGGGGATTATACAGCCTGCATCTTAGCAGAATGAAAGCGGGCTTGACAAAAGCGGGCGGGGTTCATAAAGTGGGATGGCGGTTTTTTACCAAATAACCCGGAGGTAACCAGAGATGCCAGATTTAAAACAGTTCTCGCTTGAAGGTAAAGTGACCATTGTTACGGGCGCCAGCAGGGGAATCGGGCGTGCCACGGCGCTGGCTTTCGCTAAAGCCGGATCGGATATCGTGCTGACCAGCCGTAAGGTGGAAGACCTGGAGAAAGTGGCCGAGGGCATCCGGGCCGAGGGAAGGCGGGCACTGGTGATCAACGCCCACCTGGGGAAGATGGAGGACGTTAAGAAGGTGGCGGATACTGCCAGGGCAGCCTTCAACAAGATCGACATATTGATAAATAATGCCGGGACCAGCCCGGTTTTTTCGTCCTTTCTTGAAACCGAGGAGCGCCTCTGGGACACGGTGATGGGACTCAACCTGAAGGGCTTATATTTCCTCAGCCAGGCGGTGGCGAAGATTATGAAAGAGCAGGGCGGCGGCTGCATCATCAACGTCGCCTCCATTGACGGCTTCCTGCCCGAGATGGATAACGGCGTTTACGCGGTCAGCAAGGCGGGCGTCGTCATGGCCAGCAAAGTCATGGCCAGGGAGCTGGCGCACTATAACATCCGCGTAAATACGCTGGCCCCCGGCTTCGTGCATACCAGGCTGCTTAATTCCAGCTTTGAGGTCAGGCCCGGCCGTGAGGAGGAGTGCCGCAAGAGCGTTCCCATGGCGCGCATAGCGGAACCTGAAGATATGGTGGGCACGATGATTTACCTGGCGTCTGACGCGGCCCGATATGTTACCGGCCACACGTCGATAGTGGACGGCGGGCTGCTTTACGTCTGATCCGCCGCTCCCCGCGGGCCGTAGAATTCCAGCACCACCATAGTTATATCGTCCGATTGCGGGGTACCCTGCGCGAAAATATCGATGTCAGCTTTGACACCATGGATTATATCTCCGACATTTTTACCCCGCAGCTTATTAAGGCAGCCGAGCAGCCTGGCCTCCGAATAAAGTTGGGAATCGCCGTTCATGGCCTCGGTAACGCCGTCGGTGTACATCACCAGGGTATCGTGCG
>JAPLHK010000077.1:11834-18929 GCA_026389715.1 Chloroflexota bacterium | reverse complement strand
GAACGGCAATCTGAATGCCGTGGCGGTGATTGCGCTGAGCGCAAGCAACAGTGGTTCCAAGGTGGTTGGACTAATTCCGACCGGTTGGTACCCGACCGCCGTGAGTTTAAGTGGCGATGGCAAATATGTGTACGTGGTGAATGCCAAATCGCCGACAGGTGCAAACCCGACCATGTATTATAGCTACGGCCCGCCGACACACAAAAGTGGCTGGGCCAGTAATGCGTATAATCCCCAGTTGACCAAAGCTGGTCTGCAGAGCTTCCCGGCCCCCGATGAAGCTCAACTCCTGACGCTCACTGCGCAGGTAGCCGCGAACAACCGTTTCTCAAGCACCGTGAGTCCAAATGACGTGGCAGTCATGGACGCCGTACGTCAGGGTGTCAAGCACGTGATCTTTATCATCAAGGAAAATCGGACCTACGATCAGATTCTGGGCGACCTTGAGATCGGTAATGGCGACCCTGCTATGGCTGAATTCGGCAAGGCGCTCACACCCAATTTTCATTCGCTGGCTCGAACGTTCGTCACGTTGGATAACTTTATGTGCACTGCTGAAGTCAGCTATGACGGCTGGGCATGGTCCACTTCTGCTCAGGCTCAAAACATGATAGAAAGCCAATACCCGGTGGCCTACGCGGGACGCGGCCTCAGCCTCGACCAGGGTGGTCTTAATCGCAGCGTGAACGTTGCCCTTCCGGGTGTCGCCGGGCGCCAGGCCGCCAATCCCCTGACGTCGGACGATCCGGATGTGCTGCCGGGCCAGACCGATACGGCTGCGCCGGATGGCCCGGACAATGAAATCAATGCCGGCTTTTTGTGGGATGCTGCGCTGAGAGCAAAACTCACCGTGCGGAACTATGGGTTCTCCATTGATGGGACCCGCTATACATTCCCCCCAACCTCCTCCTACAGCCTTTCTCTCGCTCACGATCCGGCCTCAACCAACACGGTTACGGCTTACCCTACCGAGGTTTCCCTCATCCCGTATACTGATCCGTACTTCCGCGGTTGGGATCCCACGTATCCAGACTATTGGCGTTTCAAGGAGTGGGAGCGGGAGTTCGACACCAGGTACGTCAATGGTGGAGAGGATCTTCCTCACTTAAGCCTGGTCCGCTTGATGAACGATCACACCGGGAACTTTTCCACGGCGATTGACGGCGTGAATACTCCGGAGCTGCAACAAGCTGACAACGACTATGCGGTTGGTCTGCTGATTCAAAAGATCGCAGGCAGCAAGTACGCCAACAACACGCTGATCTTTATCGTTGAAGACGATTCCCAGGATGGACCTGATCACGTCGATTCGCATCGCAGCCCTGCGTACATCGCCGGTGCTTATGTGAAGCAGGGTGCACTGGTCTCCACGCAGTATAACACCATCGACTTTTTGCGCACGATAGAAATGGTCCTGGGCCTCCCGCCTATGAACCTGAACGACGCACTCGGGAGACCCATGGCTGATGTCTTCAACACGACACCGAGCAAATGGAGCTTTTCCGCCACTCCCTCACCGGCTCTCTACAATACAAAACTGCCGCTGCCTCCCAAGCCGGCCAGCCTGATCGTGCCCAAGCCAACGCACAACGCGGAATACTGGGCAGCGGTCACGAAAGGGGTGGACTTTACCTCCGCAGACAAGATGGATTTCCCGACCTACAATCGCATCCTTTGGACAGGCTTGATGAGCGGTCAACCTTATCCCGCCGCACCGACCGGAATGGACCTGAGTCAGAACCGCGAAGAGCTCCTCGCGAGGCATGATAGGTCTCTGAAGCAATAACCCGTTTGGCGAAGGCGGACTCGCAATCTGACTGGCAGTACTTTGATATTGCAGCTATGCCCTTGATAAGGCATACCCCTTACCCTCAATAAAGGGAGAGGTTCCCGGACGTCCTCGATTTCAGGCTCTAAGAAACCGGGTAACAGTGCCGCCCTCCCCATTGCCGGCTCAGGCCTTCTTCTCATCTCTCTCGGCGATCTTTGCAAGTATCTCTTTATAACGCTTTTCAGTTATGGGGTAGAAATAGAGGATCACGGCCGACGCGATGAAAATGGCGGCGGCTATAGGCCCCAGAAAAAGCCGGATGCTAAGCTGGGCGCTCGCTGACTGCGGCACGGCATTTGCCACATAGCCCATCGCTTCAAGTGTCACTCCCACGAGAAAAGCTGCCAGCGCCCCACCGAGCTTGAGTCCCCATGTCCAGATGCCAAAGAACGCGCCCTCCCTGCGCTCTCCCGTCACCAGGTAGTCATACTCTATGGCATCGGCCACCATTGAGAATGGAGGTACATATGTAAAGCCGACGCCTATACCCACGAAAAACATCATTGCCAGACAGAAATTTAAACCCTGGGTATGGCCGAAGAAAAAGAGCACCATGACCGAGGCCGCCGTGATAATGCTGGCCGCACCATAAACGAGCTTTTTGCCCGTCTTTTTGCTTATAAAGACGCTAACCGGTATGAAAAGCACCGAGGTGATCAGCAGTATGAGCATGGCATATGTCACCATATTTTCGGCGGCCAGGATATATTTGAAGTAGTAAATCGCTATGCCGGCGATGATGGTAATACCGGTGAAGTTGATTATGTATGCCAGCAGGATGAGGACATAAGGCTTGTTTTTAAAAACTTCGCGATAGGTTTTCCAAATATCCAGGGACTTTGCCGGTTTCAGGCTGGCAGGTTCCTTTATTGCGAATACCGTGGCTAATGTCGTAACAAGCATTACGCCGCCGAAGATCAGCCCCATTAAAACGAATCCCGTACTTTTGTCCTTGCAGAGAGCGACAATTGGCAGGGCGGCGCCCAATGCCAGAAGATTGCCGAGAAATGCAAAGCCGGAGCGGTACCCGTTCAGAGACGTTCGCTCATGATAATCCGAGGTCAATTCCGGCGCCCACGAATAGTAAGGGACGTTTACCGTGGAGTATGCAGTGCACAGGACCATATAGACAATCAGGGCATAGGCAAAAAGCGCCGCCTGGCTGATTCCCGAGCCGATGATCAGCGAAGGGTTGGTAAACATGACGACCATGGCTATAAACCATGGTATTGCGCCGCCCAGCATGAACGGCCTGCGGCGTCCCATCCTGGTTGTGGTCCTGTCGGAGATGTAGCCTATAACAGGGTCGTAGAAAGCATCCCAGATGCGGCCGACCATAAGGGCAATGCCTGCCAGGGCAGCAGAAAGACCGACCGTGTCGGTAAGATAAATCAGCAGCACGAAACCAAGCGCCTGGGCAAACAGGTTGTTGCCTAAATCGGCGACACCATAACCGAGCTTGGTTCCCAATGAAAGCTTCTTCTGTTCCATTTTCACACCCCGTACTTCAATAAATGTCTATACCAGGCTCTTTTCAATTTCTTTAAAGTTCTTCAGGACCTTGGACTGTATCACTACAGTTCACTCATACCTGCCAAATTTTAGCATTCAACCAAACTCCGGGGGTAGCTATCGTTCTCGTCAGTATTATACTTCCCCAATAGAGGATGTCAAGGAGTGGGGGTACCTCAGCCGGTAGACCTAAGTGTATATATTAAAGCTATGTCTTTGACAAGGCATACCCCAGACCCTCAATATAGGTATACCTACAATTGAACAATGATACCGGTGATTACGTGGCTTTGGTGGGAGTGATTTCCCTTTTATCAACCTCTGGTTCCAGAAGCTTTACTTTTAGCAATTCTAATTTAAAAGGTGGTACCATTATTGGATTAGGCAAGCAGAAAGGAGTGGTGTTTTATGAAAAACGTAATTCTGCGCAAGTGTACAACTCTCATTGTCTTCCTGATAATTGTGAGCATCGTAGCTTCCGGGTGTTTTCCTCGGGAGAACTCAGTCCAGCAAACCATCAGTCCGCAAGAGGCTCAGCAGATCGCCTACGATGCCACTGTCTACGGCTTCCCGCTGGTTATCATGGACCTGACCCGGCAGGTCCTCACAGCAGTCACCGCATCCAACGCGAGCGGGTCACCGGTCAACCAATTCGCAAATAAGAAGGTGTTTCCTGATGCGACATTTACTAATGTAGTCAACCCTAATGCCGACACACTTTATTCCTCAGCTTGGATCGATACCGCGAAAGAACCTGTTATCATTTCTCTGCCAGACACTCAGGGCCGCTATTACCTGATGCCCATGCTTAATTACTGGACCGATGTTTTTGCCTCGCCCGGCTCACGGACTACAGGCACCGGATCCGGCAATTTTGCCATCACCGGGCCGAATTGGAGTGGCAAATTACCTGAAGGCATCACAGAAATGAAGTCTTCGACCCGGTGGGTCTGGATAGTCGGTCGCATTGCATGTACCAGCTCTTCAGACTACGAGGCCGTCTGGAAACTTCAGGACCAGTTAAAGCTGACACCGCTCTCTGCCTGGGGTACCAATTATGTGCCGCCGACTAATGTACCTGTCGACCCGACTGTCAATATCAAAGCGTCTCCTCTGAACCAGTTGCTGGCTCTGGATACGGCCAACTTTTTCAACTATATCTGCCGGTTGCAGGTGGACAACCCTCCCTATGAAGCAGATGCTCCATTACTGGCCAACCTTGCAAAGATAGGCATCAAGACTGGAGCTGACTACAAGTCGTATTTTGCCGGGCTGGATGACGGTGTTAAATCAGCAATTCAAACCGGCTATCAGACCGCTCTGGCCAAAATTCCTGTAGCAAACCCGGGGAATTCAAAAACCGGGTGGCAACTCCCTTACGGCACAGGCAATTACGGTACTGACTATATGTTGAGAGCAGCTACAGCTTATCGCGGGCTGGGCGCTAATTTAGTTGATGATGCTTTCTATGCCTCAGCATCAACCGGCAGCGATGGGGCTAGATTATCAAGCGCTAACAAATATGTAATTCATTTCAATAAGGATGAGATACCGCCGGTAAACGGCTTCTGGTCGATTACTCTATATAATGAAAAAATCCTGTTTGTAGCCAACCCGATCAATAGATACTGTCTGGGCTCATTAAGTGACCCGCCTCTGACAAAGAATCCCGACGGCTCGATTGATATTTATATACAGCGCGATTCGCCTGACTCTGCTATGATACCCAACTGGTTGCCGGCTCCAGCCAGCGGAGCTTTTTCATTGACACTTCGACTGTACTGGCCGCAGAAGCAGGTAGTAGACAAGTCCTGGATACCTCCGGCAGTACGACTTGTTGAATAGAGTGGCATGCCCTTTCCCTTATAAATAGTAATGACTTCAATTAGAGCCTCCCAGTTTTGAGAAGACCGTTATGAAATGGCAACTGCTAATTATCGAAATTTATAAACGCACGACTCAAGAAATAGAGCAGGTACTCAATGGTCTCAGTACGGAAGATCTACATAAACGGCCTTTTCCCGGTGCCAATCCCATCGGGTGGTTATGTTGGCACGCAACGCGAAGCTTGGATAGGACAATCGGCGATGTGATATTGGGCAAGCAACTCTGGATAAGAGACGGCTGGCATAAGAAATTCAATCTTCCAGCCGACCCACAAAATACCGGTTACGGCCATACTGACGCCGAGGTGGATAGTCTAAGAATCCCTGATGTCCAGACGCTGCTATCCTATCACCACGCGGTGATGGATGTAACATTGACGTATCTGGAACATATTACAGAAGACGAACTTTCTAAAGAATATCAATTTTCAGTAGAGCCTGGAACGAAGCGTCCCGTCTATTTACGCATCATCTCTAATATTCATGATATTCAACATGTCGGGCAGGCCGGTTATGTACGCGGGTTGATAAAAGGTCACCGCTGGTATGGCAGATAAGCTCAATTTTAATTCAAGGGTGAACAGACATACCGATGTTTGTTCAATGATGACCAGCGGTAGATTTAAATAAAGACTGGTTTAAACCGCTTTCCTCATAGCCAGCAGATTGCTGTGCGGGACACCCAGGGGGTAGGTACAGCCGGTCGTCACTATCAGGCGCCGGCCGCGCATCTGTTCGATGGCATCGCGGACCTGGGCCTGGACTTCCTCCGTACTTCCCAGGTGCAGCGTCTTGAACTGCTCGACGCCTCCCATGACAGCGTGAGGAACGAGTTTGCCGGCTTCGGCAAGGCCCGGCCAGGCAGTGTGGTCATGCCAGTTAACCGCCTGTACGCGGTAGTCCGACAACGGTATGAACATGGGATGCTGGCCGTGCAAGTGCAACACATTGAACCAGCCCCCCTCGGAGGCAGCCGCAAGGACCGCCGTGTCGCCGGGACGGCCGAATTGGCGGTATTCATCTTCGTTCATCAGCTCGTAGCTGGCAAAGCGTGTGGAGAGAAAAACGCCGTCGCATCCTTCTGCCAGGGCGGCGCGGACGAAACGGGCACTGGTCTCCGCCAGCGCTTGAAGGGCACGCAGCACCCGCTGCGGCTCGCTGCGCAGATGCACCAGTAAAGTCTCATCACCGGCCAGATAGGCAGCCATGGCCAGCGGATTAAACATGGTGAAGATGACCGGTGTATCGGCGTCTTTTTCATTTATGATCATGCGCAGCGCCTCCAGGTGCCAGCCGTACGAGCCTTTATGTACATCGAGCGGGTGTATATGGTCCCAGTCCTCCACGCGCTTGATCACACGCTCCAGATACTCACGGTCGCCCATATAGCTGCCGGTGTAGGTGTGAGTTACGCCGTAGTCCTCCACACAATAGACCGAAGATACGGGCACCTTGATAAAGTCGAGGTCGTACCTGCGTTGGAAGTCCAGCGCAACCAGGGCCAGCGATTGAGGTTTCTGGTCATCGCCCGGCCAGTGCCTCCAAAAGGCAACGGGCACACGGTCCACCGTTTCCCCGGCCAGCGCCGCCTTTATCCTTTCCCTTTTCGTCATCTCAGCCATTTCAACACCTCACGCGGTCTACTTTATCAGGATTGTTGGGCGTATTTAACCCAGGCTTGCAGCATTAAAGTGCGGTGAGCACGTGGTCGATCCGCTCCATGGCCCAATCGATATCGCCCCGCTCAATAATGAGCGGCGGCGCGAAGCGGATTACGTTCTTGTGCGTCTCCTTGCACAACAGCCCCTCGCCCATCAAGGCCTGGCAGAAACGCCTTGCTCCACCCGCCTCCTCATGCAGCTCCAT
>JAPLHK010000077.1:0-11815 GCA_026389715.1 Chloroflexota bacterium | reverse complement strand
GCAGTCCCCTGCCCCTTATCTCCTTGATATGAGGGCTGGAAATCCGGCGCAACTGGGCCATCAGGTATTCTCCCATCCGTGCCGAGTTTTCGATCATTCCTTCTTCAACAAGCACCTTGAGCGCCATGCGGGCCACGGCGCAGGCCATGGGATTTCCTCCAAACGTGCTGCCGTGATCCCCTGGCTGGAATACACCCAACACCTCCTTGTTGGAAAGCACCGCGGATACCGGGTAAAAGCCGCCGGACAGTGCTTTGCCGATTACGGTCAAATCCGCTTCGATGTCCTCGTATTCCTCGTCCAGCAGCCTGCCCGTGCGCCCCAGCCCGGTCTGAATCTCATCGGTCATTAATATTATGTCATGCTGCGTGCAGACGCGGCGGACCTCTTTCAGATACCCGGCGGGCGGCACGATGACGCCGGCCTCGCCCTGGATCGGCTCCACCAGGAAAGCTACTGTATTAGGTGTAATAGCGTTTTCCAGGACCCGCGCGTCGCCGAACGGTATGACCTTGAATCCGGGTGTAAACGGAGCATAGCCATTGCGGTATTGCGGCTCCGTGCTGAACCCGACAATCGTCACCGTCCGCCCGTGGAAGTTATTCTCACAGACAATGATTTCAGCCTGTCCGTCGGGTATCTTCTTTGTCTGGTAGCCCCATTTTCTGACTGCCTTGATGCACGACTCAACCGCTTCGGCCCCGCTGTTCATGGGGAGCGCGGTGTGCGAATGCGTCAGCTCACACAATTCCCTGTAGAAGGGACCGAGTTGATCGTTGCGGAATGCGCGCGAGGTCAAGGTCAACCTTTCAGCCTGCTCACGCATGACAGCGGCTATCCTGGGATGGCAATGACCCTGATTGACGGCGGAGTATGCCGAGAGACAATCCAAGTAGCGGTTGCCTTCCACATCCCATACCCAGATGCCCTTGCCGCGTGTCAGGACTACGTCCAGCGGCTTATAGTTCGTAGCCCCGTATTCGTTTTCGAGTTTAATATAATCCTGCGTTTTCATCGGGGTTATTTCCCGGCATTAAGCGTGGACAACCGGCTCAGCCGGGCAGCACACATTTTTGCAAGGTCCGGTGGATAATTGGTCTGAAGAAGTTTGTGTTTGGGAAGCGATCAAGGCTGATGCTTATATAGCAAACTTCCTATAAATAGCCGCTATGGGAATGACTACGCTATTGGTTCGTGTGCCTTGCGGCCATAGACCTTTTCATAGGCTATGCAATTAGGACAGAGGCCACCCTCGATAGTCTTCACGAACCAGAAAGCGAATCCCTTTTGATCTTTCCTGGCCTTCTTGCACCCGGGGCATTCATTAAGACAGAAATTCGCCCTTTTGCGGTCTTTATCTGTTATTGACTGCTGCATGCATCAAACTCCTGTTAACAAATGAATAGTAATTAGCTACCTTTTGCCGCCCGGTAGGGATAGAGGGCCAGGAAAAGGACGGCGAAGACAGCATCCATGATAATCTGCATCCCCACCTGGTTGAAAGTAACGGCACCTTGGACAACTGCATACAATCCGCCTAGCACACCAAGAATACACCACAATATGGCAAACTTCACCCAGTTAATGTGCCGGAGTGGGTCACGCGCAGCAACTATGAGAAAGACACTGGGAGCAATCAGGCACATTCCTAACGAGGCCATGGTGTATAATAAATAACCAGCCGCTTTACTGATGCCAACCATGCTCGCTGCCTGGTCAGGGAAAATGACAAGCATCAGGCCGAGCAAAATCTCTGTCACCCCGAAGACAATCAGTACCGCCTTTAGAGCTCGTATCATTCTGCACCTCCTGAAATTTTGATCCGGTCTCCCTGATATCACGACCGTTTTGAAAATTACTATAAGCCAGCCTGATATTGTGTATTCTATTTAGTCGGTTTGGCAAAAAGATAGGCAAAAGGAATGGCAATCAAATCGCCGATTATAAACGTGGCAAATATGATAACAAAGCCTAATGCGTACATCGGGAACTTTCCGGCAACCGCGAGAGGCGCCACAACGGCTATAAACCATATCGACTTATAGACAAGTTGTAACAAAAGAACAGGTGAAAACTTGAGCGGATCCCGGAGTCCGAATATGGATAAAAGGCCGAATGCCAGATAAACACTGCCACAAATGCCATAGATTATAGGCTCCGTAGCTGGCCATGCTAACATAGACCTATTTAATTCAGGTGCAATCAGCATTCCCAGACCGCTCAGCCCGGCTACAACAATGGTGTAGATGTACATCCCCTTCAGCCAATTCTTTCGTACTTTGATATCGCCTGCCATTGCCTACCTCCTTTATATTAAAATCGCCAATTAGCTAATCAATTGATTCTAATATTGCGCAGTATCTCATGGCTGCGGCCTCTAATTGAAGCAAAGCAAAGCATCATCCGGGTAGTGCAAAAACCTCATTTGTGACTCCACTACCTAAAGCTCTTCCCCGTATTTCGTGTGTTTATTTGTGAAGCTATTTTATCTTTGTAGAAGCTGTTTGTCAAGGTACGATTTACAGGGCAGCAATCTTATCACTGATACTGTTGTAACTTTGCAGTAAACACAAATACGGCTGACAAGTCACCTCATTTGTTATAATATCGATGGTTGACCTGATGGGGGCAGTATAAATAGTATGAATTATTTTTATGCACTGCTTGGGTCGCTCTTCATCCTGGTTGCGCTGGTTTTAATCACTCTTCTGCTACGCAAGTGCTCAATACTCTCTACTGAACATCAAACGCTCTTCTCCAAGCTGGTAACGGATTTTGCCTTACCGGCGCTGATCTTCCTGAATCTTTCCAAACAGACGTTTGAGATCGAAAAACTCCTGCCTGCGCTGATTATGATGTGCACGATCATTGTTGCCTGCTCACTGGGCTTTGCCGCCGGCAAGTTATTAAAGATGGACCGGAAATCCCTCGGCGCCTTTGTCCTGGTGTCCGGCTGGGGCAGCTCATCCACCCTGGGTTACGCCCTGATCATGTAGTGCTTTCACAACAATCCGGAAGCCATGCGGGATGCTCTGTTAATAAGCGAATTAGGCGCCGGCGTACCGTTGTTCCTGCTGGCGATCCCGTTTGCCATGTATTTTGGAAGAGAACATACGGATAGCAGG
Organism: Chloroflexota bacterium; assembly: GCA_026389715.1. Lineage (GTDB taxonomy): Bacteria > Chloroflexota > Dehalococcoidia > GIF9 > UBA5629 > CAIMUM01. The sequence goes on along the minus strand of JAPLHK010000077.1, from coordinate 8,690 downwards.
AGTGTGCTGGCTTCAGTATCGGAGTTCTTCCGCTCACCGATGTTCATTGCTCTGGTCCTGGGCATAGCCTTTTCCTTCCTCAAATTGCCTCAACAAAACATCGTGCTGAAAACAATTTACAACCTCCTGGGCATAATGGGCAATTCCATAGAGATTTTTACGGCCTTTGTTGTGGGGTTAATGCTTCAGAAGATACCTATCAGGCAGCTGTTACCGGCCATTGCCGCGTTGTTCCTTATCAATTTAATTGCCGAGCCCCTCATAGCGCTGGGAGGCGCACACTTATTCGGCTTACCACCACTTGAAGATAAGGTCCTGGTAATAGAGGCGGCCATGCCCGCAGGCGCCATTGCAGCAGTGGTTGCTGCACGCTACGGTTGCAACGGAGGGCTTGCTTCCGCGCTGGTTATCGCGATGTATGTTTTAAGCCTGGGAACGATCCCGCTTATTTATTTATTGACAATCAGCATTTAAAGTATATCTTCAGCCTTATCCTTCTGCTCTATGGCGGCCTGAGCAGCGATTAGCTTGGCGATCGGCACCCTGAAAGGGCTGCAGCTTACATAGTCAACATTAATCGCGTGGAAGAATCTTATTGAAGTCGGTTCGCCGGCGTGCTCCCCGCAGACACCGATCGGGATATCCTTCCTGGCCCTGCGCGCCCAGAAAATGGCTGTTTCCATAAGGCGGCCGACGCCCTTGATATCTATGATTTCAAAGGGATTATCTTCCAGGATACCTATTTGGAGGTAGGTGGAGAGGAACTTTTTCTCAGCATCCTCGCGGCTGAAAGAGTACACCGCCTGGGTAAGGTCGTTGGTTCCGAAGGAAAGAAAATCCGCCACTTCAGCCAGCGTCCCGGCCCTCATGCAGGCGCGGACCGTCTCCATCATAGTCCCCACCTTAAGGTTGGAACCCTCGGTGCAGCTCTTCCGGATCATGATCAATTCCTGCGACGTAATCACCTGCGGGATCATTATCGAGACATCCGCCGGGACCTCTTTTTTGGCCGCCTCAACGGCATCGACCTGTATATACCTCGGGATTGGTTACCGCAACACGCACGCCTCTATGTCCCAGCATGGGATTTATCTCTTTAAGCTCGGCTATACGTTGTTTGGTCTTTTCATCGGTTGTCTCCTTTTCCGATGGGAGGAACTCATGCAGCGGCAGGTCGAGAAGCCTGATAATGATGGGCAGCCCTTTCAATTCCTTGAAGAGGGCGATAAAATCCTCTTTTTGAAGCTTGCTCAGGTGTTCCAGAGCCCTGCCTTTCTGCCCGGTGGTCTCAGCCATGATATATTCCCTTATCGCCGAGAGGCGTTCCGGTCCGTTGAATTGCCTCTCCGTCCGGCAGAGACCGATGCCTGCTACCATTTCCGGCATATCCGCATTTGCCCGGACGCCCAACCGCTTGGCCCCATCCAGCCAGGTAATCAGCTCTTCAAACTCCTTTATCATGGTCCCTTCTTCCAGGGGAAGGGTACCTAAATATACGTTGCCCGAAGTTCCATCTATGGTGATTGTGTCGCCCTGGTGCAGGGTGTGTCCTTTACAGGTGAGCAGTTTCTTATCGGGATCGATCTCGATATCTTCAGCTCCGCAGACGCAGGGCTTGCCCATGGCCCTGGTTACAATCGCTGCGTGGGAGGTCAGGCCACCCCTTGAAGTCAATACACCGTCGGCGGCGGCGATGCCCTGGATATCATCGGGGCTGGTCTCGGGCCTCACCAGTATGGAAGCGATGCTTTTCTTTGACATGGTCACTGCGTCGGCCACTGTAAATACCACCTGGCCGCATACGGCGCCCGGCGCCGCCGCCAGGCCCTTAGTCAGCGGCTCCTGCGGCTGAGTGGACTTAATATGTTTGTGCAAAAGCGCCCGCAGGTCATCCGGCTTGAGCCGAAGTATAGCCTCTTCTACCGTGATCAACCCCTCGTGTACCATATCCACAGCTATTTTGACGGCTGCCTGCCCGCTCCTTTTGCCCGAGCGGGTCTGCAGAATATAAAGCTTCCTTGACTCGATGGTGAATTCGACGTCCTGCATATTGCGGAAATGACCTTCAAGGAAGCTGACCTTTTGCTCCAGTTCCTTGTACATATCCGGCATTATAGATTCCAGTTTAGAAACGGGAACGGGTGTTTTGGCGCCCGAAACTATGGCCTCACCCTGCGCGCACTCGATATATTCACCGAATAGCCCTTTCTCGCCCGTGCTCGGATTGCGGCTGAAGACAACGCCGGTCCCGGATAGAGAATCCTTATTACCGAATACCATGGCCTGGACAACCGCCGCCGTACCAGAATCGGAGGATATATGGTTAAGCCGGCGGTATTCAATGGCCCGGATATTGTCCCAGGAATCGAAGATACGCCGTATAGCCGATCTCATCTCAGAGAGCCCGTTGATGTTGAGCACGGTGTCCATCATGCCCGGCATGGATACCGGTGCAGATGACCGCACAGAAAGCTGGAGGCCCTTGCCGAGCTTTGCGTGTACCTGTTTCTCGACGTCGGCGAGGGCCTGCGAGATCTCTTTTTCAGATAAACGGCCGGTCTTTTTATATTCGTTATATCCCTGGACGGAGACGACAAAGCCGGCCGGGACCGGCAGGCCGAGTCTAGTCATGGTTACCAGGTTGGCGCCCTTATTGCCCAGGATATCCTTGTCCTCACAGTCACCGTGAAATGAATATATATATTCCATGATCGCTACCCCCCATAAACATTATATACCAAGCCGCCGCCTTTTAATCAGTGGGGCGAAGGTTATCGCAATGTATGTTAATGTTGTATAATCCAATCAAACTGTAATTCATGTTTCCTCCGCCCTCCCCCGGTCTGCTGCTTACCCATAGCCGGGACAAGATTGTTAGAAATAATGACCATGAAGATCGCCATCATCGCCCCGCCCTATCCCCTCGAAGAAGCCCCGTCTCCACCCCTGGGCGTCACATATGTCGCTGCTGCCTGTGAGCAGGCTGGTTGCGAGGTCAGGATATTCGATTATATCGTGCGCCGTTACACGAAGGAAAAGCTCGCAGCCGAACTCGACGGATTCGCACCGGATGTAGTAGGCGCCACCTCGGTAACCATGAATTTTAAAGGCGCTGCGGCCATCATTCAGGACGTCAAGCGCCACAACCCTGCCATCATCACCATGATGGGTGGACCGCATGTCTCCTACGATTGGGCCAATACCCTGGTAAAATACCCGGAGATCGATTTAATCATCGTGGGTGAAGGCGAAGAGACCCTGCGTGAACTCCTGCCGGTTATCCGGGACCGGGCAGCCTGGGATACGGTCAGGGGTATTGCCTTCCGCAAGGATGGACAGGTATATTTCACCGGTGTGCGTGCCTTTATCGGGTATCTCGATACACTGCCGGTACCGGCGCGCCACCTGCTGCCCGTGTCACGTTATTTGGCCATGGGCTTCCCGGTCAGCATCATCACGTCGCGGGGCTGCCCGAACCAGTGCATCTTCTGCCTGGGCCGGCGCATGGTGGGCCATAAGGTCCGCTACCGCACCCCGCGGCTTATCGTGGATGAGATCGAGGACATCATCTCCTACGGGTTCACGCGCATCAACATTGCCGATGACCTCTTCACCTCCAGCAAGGTTCGTGTGCAGGCCTTCTGCGCCGAGCTGAAACGCCGCGGCATCAAAATTACCTGGTCAGCTTTCGCCCGTGTAAACACAGTGGATGCTGAGATACTTACCGTTATGCGCGATGCGGGCTGCGACACCGTGAGCTTCGGGGTCGAGTCCGGCAACGCCGGGATGCTCAAGCTCGTGAAAAAGGGGATCACCCTTCAGCAGGCTGTCAAAGCAGTGCAGGCCTGCAAGGATAGCGGTATGAACGCATTCGCCTCGTTCGTGATCGGCCTGCCGGGCGAGAGCCCTGAGACCATCGCTGAAACCTGTGCCTTTGCCGACGGGCTCGGCATCGACTGCGGCTTTCACTTCCTGGCGCCGTTTCCCGGCACCACGGTAAGGGAGGAGCAGGGAAAATACGATATCGAAATCCTCACGGACGACTGGGATTCATACGATGCCAATGTCCCCATTGTACGCACTTCCAGGGTGAGTGATACCTATATCGCCGATGCCATTGAGGCGCATGAAGCCCCGCAGCGTGATCTCTGGGACTACGTAGTCAAAAGGTATGAAGAAGGGATTTGCACTGATGACGAAGGCCTGCGCGTGGCCGGCCACCACCGCATGCACCTGGTTTTCAAAATCCTGAGCAACGATCTCATCGAGCGTCACGGCGTTTTTAACAATGGCAGTTCCAGCCTGCAGGTCCTGGCCGAGCGGATTACCCAGCAGACCGGCGAACAGCCAAAATTGGTACAAGACACCCTGCAGCAATTCAGCGCTGCCGGTTATATCAAGACCCTGGCCGGCGCTACAACCACACGCTGGTACTGGACCCACAACAACCGTTCCGGCGCGGAATATTGAGCTTTACCTATCAGCCTTGACTTAACGAGGTTGTTCTTGTAGTTCTTTTTGGGTTTCGTCATACTTTTATTGCAGCACTCTATCAGACAAACAGCAACAGAAAGGAGACTCAGTGATATGAGCAAAGAAGGAGAGAAAGGAAAGCACGGCGGCACAGATAATATCGCCGCCAAATTGAGGCCATACATAGATATAACGCTTAAAAGCGGAGTAGACGATGCAGTCATTATAGAGACTGCCACAGTAGTCACTGCTCCATGGGTAAGATTGAAATGTCGGTTCGGCTGCGGCGGCTATTCCGGTTGCCTCTGCTGTCCGCCTTTTTCACCAGCACCGGAAGACATGCGGGAGGTGCTTGACTCATACAAATACGCAATCCTTCTACACCGCCATATAAAGAGGGGTTGGCAGTCAGTTGAAAAATTGAATAAGGCAGCTATAACCCTGGAAAGGTCACTCTTTCTGGCAGGATATTACAAGGCGTGGGCCACTAAGAGTGGGCCCTGCACCCTCTGTCCCGAGTGCAATACTTCCCAAACGTGCAAGCATCCTGACAAGGCCAGGCCATCTATGGAAGCATGTGGCATTGATGTCTACGCTACGGCAAGAGGCAATGGCCTTCCTATCAACGTAGTGAAAACCAGGGCAGATGAAAGAGACTTTTACACGCTGGTGCTCGTAAAATAGCTGCTTGTTATCAATGGTACGAAGGCACTGTTTGCGTCGAATTAATATATGCATAACAAAAGCCTGGAATGTGCTATGAAGAGATTTTTATTAACGGAAGGCAATTATATGCTGCTGGGCTTTTTACTTCGTGCCGAGTTTCGTCCAGAACTTTTTATTAGCAAGCAGAATTAGTTTAAAAACCCGGCCGTCATCAGATCCATGGGTACGTCCTGTTAATCCCTCTATCCACTTCCCGGGTAGTCCACCCGGGCCGTGCAGCGCCCCTACTGCGGCACCCACAATGGCGCCTGCGCTGTCGTTATCCACGGTATCATTGACAGCCCTGGTTATGGCCTCCTCGGCATTGTGCGCATACCTTGCCAGTATATACAGGACCGATGGTACAGTCACAAATAGATCAAAACCGTAGCCCAGCTCACTGCTGAACTCAGCGGTGGTGAGGTCGCGCCGCAAGGCATCCATTACCTTCATCTCAACGTATTGCCAGAGCGGCCCGCGGTATGATCCGGGAAGTGCCGGGGGTTGATAGCTGGCCTCCCCCTCCATCTCCTTTGCCAATCTGCAATATGTCTCATGCCACCAGCTCGGCTGCGGGACAGAGGTCATGGAAAGAAGCTGCCATAAAATATGTATGAATGCCACGCAAGTTGCGTTACTGGCATAAGAATTGTGGGTCATCATGCCGTCAATCGCAGTATCGGCATAAAGAGAAACGTGCGGGTTAGCCAGGTAGGGCAACAACAAAGGTGAAATCCTCATGAGCGCACCGTTGCCCAGACTGTCCGAACCACACACATACCAGGCCTTATACTTGTCCTTGTAGTTGCAAATGAATTCGTGGACGGTTGAACCCAGGCCGATAATACGGCGCCGGCAGAAACTCCGGGCTAGGTTATCAGGCATGAGGCCGTTATCCTGTATCAACTGCTCCAGCGTCCAAAAGGTCAGTTGCGTATCATCTGTAGGCACGCCGATAGGCATGCCTACAGATTGTATATACGGGATATAATCATGCACTGTTCCGTATTTGAGATAGCGGTCATGCGCTTCAAGCCCCTCAGTTGGTGCTCCCAATGCATCACCTATAGCTACGCCAAGCAGCATGCCCTTTATCCTATCGAACGAGAAGGCCGGTGGCAGGGGTGTCAACGCCTCGTGGAATATAGGGCTGTCATGGATACGTATATTGCCATCGTCCAGCAATTTTCTAAAAAGGCCGCTGTTGTCTATCATCCCCCGCGTTAGTACCTTCCTAACTCGCGCGTCGGCTTGTTCAAATACAAGAATATATTGCACCAGCCGTTAAGGCGGACATCGTAATGGTCTGCTCCCAAAGCACTCTGCTTATAGGTAAAAGTATTACCCTTGAGTTCATCTCTGGCCTGCAGGACGGCTAAGTTTTCTGACGCTTTACACCAGTCTTTTAAATCTCCATCCTTTAGCGGATGCCATCCATTGTCCGTCAATAGTGTGCCGAAGGAAACCGGCCAGGGTTCTTTCTCCATATCTATCTGCAAACGGGGCGAAAGTGCTCCCCGATTGAGATATTCAACTATCTGGTCTGTGACCTCAGCTATAGTCTGATTGCCGTCGATCACTTTGTGAGCCAACTTACTCTGTGGGGGTTTGTCTCGCCGTGCGTTGGGAATAACGATATTATAAGTATAATCAAGGCCGAAAAGATGATTTTCGCGCTTCAGCCTCCGGTACAAAATATTTAAATCCGAGACATCGATGAAGATCCGAGTATCAAAAAGATCGGCCAGCTCATGTGTGATGTAGAGCAGAAATCCTTCCACGATAATCAGCGGCCTCAGCCCGAGCTCAGCATCGGTAATTTCAACGTTGAAATCCTCGGTCCAACCACGAGAAGGCAGCTGCGCCCCTCTACCCTCCCTCAAGCTGGATATAAACCGCGCAAACTCATCCACCATGAGGGCGGCAGGATCATCGATATCAGTATAGCCCCTGGTCTGTACCGGCGAGTCTATCCTGAAGAAGCTGTCCTGACAGATGCGTACAACGTGATAGTTCCTGCTCGCTATCTGGTCAATGACCGCCCCCTTACCCGAGCAACTGGGTCCTCCTATACCGACTATGAACGGTCTCATATCATGGGTGAAGTTATTAATCTGGTCACCTCCTTGCCACGAATGGTCCCGTTACCCGGCTGGCATCATAGCTATCGATTGTTGGTAGCTCAGCGCCGGGTTGTAAGTGAGATACAAAGTCAGCCCAGCTCTTTCACGGCTACGAAAGGCCCGTGCCAGAAATGATACAACACTTGACCCGTATATCCGTTCACACCAAGCATACTATATATCTAGTCATCTTCAGCATTGGCAAATTATAATTCAAAGGGTACTGCAGAATTTGGTTGTCTCGCCACTTATCCTATAATTGAATTATGAAGACCCCGGTTGCCACTAATGATAGCATTGATAGCAATCGAAAGAAATGCTCCGGAAGGTGATCATGAGTTCGGTGATGAAAAGAATCGCACGTATCAGCGCCTGGTTACTTTTAGTATGCGTAGTTATTCTGCTTTTTTCAGGTTGGGGCATCACCCAAACGGGAACCATATATAATCTTACCTTTGGCCTTGTTGACAGGCGGCTGGCAAATTCGATCCACAGTGCAGCCGTTCTTCCCCTGGCGTTCTTCTTTTTATTACACGTACTTATAAATATTAGACTGAGTATAACGAGCAGGCGCCGTTACTTCGTGTGGCTGACCAATGGGGTCTTGATTGCCATTGGCGTATGTATTTTAGGGTTAGTGGTATATATGGAGTATTTTCTCAAAGGAGGGTGAATGAAAAGTAAACTTCTTCTTCCCGTAGCAGTATTGGCTGTAATGATCCTGCCAATCTTAACGGCTTGTGTAAACGCTGCTTCTGCACCTACTTCTATTCCACCTCTCCCCGGTGAAGTTGAGGCCACGGAGTTCATGGGCCATAAGCTGACACCCATAAGCCAGCAGAGAAATAACGCCTTGAAAGGCACTCAGCACATTGATAGATCAACCTACAAACTGACCGTAGATGGTTTGGTCGACAATCCTCTTAGTTTAAGCTACGCTGACCTGCAGGCATATCCCCAGATATCACAGCTCATGGATTTGGACTGCGTCGAAGGCTGGAATTTCACAGCTAAGTGGACCGGCCCCGCTCTCGCCGCTCTTTTCGATGATGCCAAAGTCAAACCGGAGGCTAAAATTGCTATTTTCCATACTGCCGATGTCCCTGAGGGATATAGTTCACTGGACCTAAGCTATATTTACGATAATAAAATCATTATTGCTTTGAAAGATAATGATATCACCCTCTCAGCTGATAGGGGATTCCCTTTCCAGGTAGTAGCCATGAGTAAATTCGGCTATAAATGGGCCAAGTGGATTACCCGTATTGAGCTATCTTCCGATACCGGTTTCCGGGGCTATTGGGAAAGCGCCGGCTATAACAATAATGCGGATGCCAATGGCCCCTCATTTCAGTAACTATCGTAATCTAAGGATAAGTGAAGGAAAGC
>JAPLHK010000047.1 GCA_026389715.1 Chloroflexota bacterium | reverse complement strand
CCGCGTTCCGTATCGTTTCATTCATGCCGATAGCCGGGCTATCTTTTTCGGGGTGATTCATATTGTTGCTGGAGAAATCCACAATGTTGGTGACCAGCGTGTTGATGCGGCTGGAATTCGACTTTCCCAGTATTTTCAACGTGGAAGCCGGAAAATCTGACTGAGATATAACTCCCGCACGGATGGCATCTTCCAGGTCGTGGTTGATGTAGGCAACGAGGTCGGCCATTTTAACAACCTGGCCTTCAACCGTTGAAACATTGTTCCACCCTTCATCCAGGATTTCCAGGTTGCCCTTGGAGTGGTTGAGTATGCCATCTCTGACCTCCCAGGTCAGGTTGAGTCCCTTGCCGTTTCTCTCGACGCAATCAACAACGCGCAGGCTTTGCTCATAATGCCGGAAACCACCGGGGAGCAATTCATTTAGCACCTGCTCCCCTATATGCCCGAATGGGGTGTGGCCTAAATCATGCCCCAGGGCAATAGCCTCGGACAGATCCTCATTGAGATTTAGAGCACGCGAGATAGTACGTGCTATTTGAGATACTTCAAGGGTGTGTGTTAGCCGCGTAACATAATGGTCACCGAGCGGGGCAATAAATACCTGTGTCTTGTGTTTCAGCCTTCTGAAGGCATTTGAGAATATAATACGGTCCCTGTCGCGCTGGTATGCCGTTCTGAGAGGACATGGTTCCTCGGCAATTAATCTTCCCCGGCTGTCTTTGCTGCGTGCAGCAAGAGGCGATAAACGTTCCTCAGCCCGTTCCAACCGCTGCCGGACCGATAAATCAGACATCATCAGAGTTTCACAGGCAGGCTAAACATTAAACAGGAAATTGATAATATCGCCATCCTGGACTGTATAGTTTTTACCTTCGAGTCTCAGTCGGCCGTGCTTGCGCGCCTCGGCCATAGTGCCGCTGCTTATAAAATCGTTATAGCTGATTGCTTCCGCCCGGATAAATCCTTTTTCGATGTCCGTATGGATCTTGCCCGCTGCTTTGACGGCCTGTGTATTATCACGGATGGTCCATGCCTTAACCTCGTCGTCGCCAACAGTAAAAAACGAGATCAGGCCGAGCAGCGAATAGGAATGTTTAATAACTGTATCGAAAGCGGTTTCCTGCAGGCCTATGTCGCGGCGGAACTCTTCAGCCTCCTGTTCGTTAAGCTGGACCAATTCCATTTCAAGTTTGCCGCACATGGATATCAAATCCACCTGTGGCATCGTATACGCTGTTTTCAATGCTTGCAGGGCTACGCTATATCCGGGAAGTTGCTTTTCCCCGATATTTATGACGATAAGCATGGGTTTCGCGGTTAAAAACTGGTAGTTATTTAGAGCGCGCAATTCGTCTGCCGTCAATTTTTGCAACCTGATCGGGACACTCTTGTCTAAAGACTGCTTGATCCTGTTGAGAAGCGCCTGCTCCTTTAAGGCTGCGTCACGTTCCGCCGATTTGCCCATTTTCAGGCCTGATTCAAGGCGGCTAAGCCTTTTTTCTATTATAGTAAGGTCGGAAAAAATCAGTTCCATATCGAGTGTTTCGATATCCCGCAAAGGGTCAATATTCCCCTCGATATGCGGGATATTCTCGTCCTCAAAGGCCCGTACGACCTGAAGTATGGCATCCGCCGTGCTCAGGATATTAAGAAACTGGCCGCTCACCCCCTGTTCCTTCCCGAAACCCCTGGGCAGTCCACCGATATCTATGTATTTTATCTCGGCTGGAGTAGTTTTTTTAGGATGAAAGATCTCACTGAGCTTGAATAACCTGGCATCCGGCACCTTGGCCACCGCGGGGTTTGTAGTCAGGCCGCTGCCGGCATGCAGCTTGTGCTCAGCCGTGAATTTGGTCAGGGCATTGAAAATAGTTGTCTTTCCACTACCGGGTAAACCTATAATGCTTATTTCCATATTAAGGCCTCGCTCAATTAAGAAACTATAGGACAGCCATGTTGAAAATGCAAAATCTCGCAATGAATATATTTATAAGTTGTGGCAGGATTATAGCCTGTGCTATAATCAGTGGAATTTGCAATCTGGAGGGTTTATTGTGCCCAGTTATGAACTGGTTTGTATTTTAAATGCAAGCCTAAGTGAAGATGATTTCTCCCGCGTGGTGGGAAAGGTAAATGATCTTGTTACCAAATTCGGCGGTACGGTTAGCGAAACTACTCAGTGGGGCAAGAGAAGGTTTGCCTACCCGATTAATAAGCAGGCTGAAGGGAATTACGTATTCGAGAAAGTGCAGATCAAGCAGACTGCTTTGAAAGAGCTTGATGCTAATTTGAAGCTTTCAGATGATGTAATAAGGTATTTGTTTATTCGTGAGAATAGCTAATACACGGAGGGGTAGATATGGCGAGTTTAAACAAGATCTTATTGATTGGTAATGTTGGCGGCGACCCCGAAATGAGATTTACGCCAAGCGGTGTGCCGGTAACAACTTTTTCTTTGGCCACGAACCGCAATATTTCGTTACCGGACGGTTCGGTCAAGAAGGAAACAGAATGGTTTCGCATTACTGCGTGGAGAAAGCAAGCTGAAACTTGTAACCAATTTTTAACCAAGGGTAAACTGGTTTATGTTGAAGGCAGTTTACGTACGAATACATGGGATGGAAAGGATGGGCAAAAGCACACATCGCTTGAAGTTAATGCCGATCGGGTTTTGTTTATAGATAGGCAGGGTGCGGCTCCGTTACCACTATCCCTTTCTAAACCCTTAATTGTATATAAAGGAGTATTAATAGACTGATGGAAAGCAATACCGGACCGAGAAGGGAGCGGGGGCGCAAATTTATTGTCAAACCTAAGGTTTGTATGTTTTGCGCAGATAAAGTGCCTATAGATTATAAGAATATAACTCTTTTAGGACGTTTTGTTTCAGACAGGGGAAAGATTGTGCCGAGGAGGCGCACCGGTGTTTGTGCCAAGCATCAACGCAGTTTGGCCCAGGCTATCAAGCGGTCGCGTTTTTTGGCCATGTTACCATCGTCGCCCGAGCACGTTTATAATATCAGCGGTGCCGAAAAAAAAGCATAATTAATTTGGAGAATTGAATTGCCCAAGAGGACTTATCAGCCAAAAAAAAGAGGAAGAATAAGGAAGCACGGCTTCCGCGCACGCAACTCCACGCGCGGTGGGCGTGACGTTCTTAAAGCACGGCGCGCCAAAGGCCGCTGGAAGCTAACTCAGGTATAGTGTAAAAATGGCCAAGCGATTGGCTTTAACCAGGAGAGCACAATATTTAGCGGTATATAAATCGGGAAAAGCTGTTGCCGATAACATGCTTGTTATCAAGTCTCTTTGCAATAATCTCGATGTTTCGCGGATTGGCTTCTCTGTAACCAAGGAGATGGGGAAAGCAACTGCACGGAACCGTATTAAAAGGCTGCTGAAAGAGAACGTGCGGTTATTGGATATCGAGCAAGGCTGGGATATTGTATTTATAGCGAGACATGATATTGTAACGGCCGATTTTGGTACGCTGTCCACCCGTATCGTTAAGTTGTTGAACCGCGCCGGTATTTTGCATAAAGATGATGAAAAATTTAGCTCTGAAGTCAATTAAGTTATACCAGGGGACGGTCTCCCGTGTTACACCGCCTGCCTGCCGTTTTACCCCCACATGTTCCCAGTATGGTTATGAGGCTATTCAAAAATATGGCTTGCTGAAAGGCAGTTGGATGACCTTTTTAAGGATATGCAGGTGCAATCCGTGGACTCCCTGTAGATACGACCCGGTTCCCTGAAAAATTGAACAATTGCAGACAGGATAATTGATGAGCAGAATTAAGAAATATATTAAACCCCTGGTACTACTCGGCCTGATACTGATCGTATTTGTGACAGGATGTGGTACAACGATGGGTGGTGGGTGTTCCGGCACTCAAACTCAGGGCTGGTCGGGGTTCGCGCTATATAAGAATGTTATTTGCTTTGGATCGATGGAGGGGAAGGTGATTGCCTTGGATCCGGTGGCCCGCAGCGAAAACAAAACCTTCCCGTCGGAAAGTGAGTGGTCATATCTCGTGAAGGTTTCTACGCCGGGGTCCGCCTGCGGAGCTGTGTGCGCTCCATCGTCTTCCTCATCAGGTCTGGGAATCTATGATACGCCTGTTATAGTTGAAGAACTGGTTTATGTCGGGACTTATACAGGCAAAATCTATGCGCTTAATGCCAGCCGGGGCGTGGTAAGGTGGATCTATCCCAGGGAAGGCTATGACACAGTAGGCGCGATAGTCGGGAATATAGTGACCGACGGCAAGAGCCTGTACTTTGGCAGCGCTAACGGCAAGATATATGCCCTGGATGCATCAACCGGCGATTTCAAATGGGAATTCCAAACGTCCAATAAAATATGGACCTCTCCTACCATCGATAACGGCATAATTTATGCTGGAAATTATGGCGGTAATGTTTATGCCATATCTGCCGAAACCGGCAAAGAAATATGGAGCATTAAGATCCCTTCAGCGGTTTCGTCGTCGATCAGTGTATATGAAAACAGCCTGTATTTCGGCACGTTTGACAGGTACCTTTATGCCATGGACAAGGCCAACGGGCAGGAAAAGTGGAAATTTGCTACAGGTAACTGGGTATGGGCGAGGCCTGTTATACAGTCCGGCAGGATATACTCGGCCTGCCTTGACCATAAACTATATGCTTTGGATGCGCTGACGGGCAAGGAATTGTGGCAATTCACAGCGGAAAGTCCTATAGTTTCAACTCCGGTCATATCCGGTGATTACATAGATGTGATTTGCGATCAAGGCATACTGTATAAGCTTGATTTAGATAAAGGCACACAGGTCAGCAGCGTAGCGCTTGGTTATACGGCGTATGGCGATCTCTTTGCTGAAGGCGATACGGTGTATGTATATGCAAGGGACCACAATGTTTATGCCGTGGATACCGCCAAAGGTATTGTTTCGTGGAAATTCTCCTCATCGGTAAAATAGGTAAGATAAATGGTTGAAATTTGGAATATAGCGATACTTGACCCGATTTTGAACGGGCTGATTGCCCTTTCCCAGGTTTGTTACAACAATTTCGGCCTGGCGATTATTGTGCTCACGGTTCTGGTCAGGATAGTCTTGATGCCGCTGACATTTAAGCAGACGCAATCTACCAAGGCTATGCAGGCGATGCAGCCCAAGCTCCAGGAATTGCAAAAGAAGTACGCCAGGAACCAGCAGAAAATGCAGCAGGAGATGATGAGGCTATACAAGGAGGCCGGTATCAACCCGCTTGGCTGCATGTGGCCCATGCTTATACAGATGCCTATCTGGATCGCACTCTACCAATCCATCATGCAGGCCCTGGC
>JAPLHK010000098.1 GCA_026389715.1 Chloroflexota bacterium | reverse complement strand
CCCGGTCAGCTCAACTTAGAAGCCATGCGCTCCATTTACAGGACGCTGTCATGAATACAAATCCGGAGATAACAGGTACAACAAAACTGTGCGGCGTGATGGGCGACCCGGTGGGACACAGTGTATCTCCCGCCATGCATAATGCCGCCTTCAGGGCACTCGGGTTAGACTATGCTTACCTCCCCTTCCGCGTCCGCAGGGAAGATCTGCCCGCCGCCCTGCAGGGTATGCGGGCGCTCAACATCCGCGGCTTAAACGTTACCATACCACACAAGGTAGCGCTTCTCCCGTTGCTGGATGAGATAGACACGCTGGCCCTGCAAATAGGCGCGGTGAATGTGCTGCTCAACGACTGCGGCCGCCTGTCAGGTTACAACACCGACGCGCAGGGTTTCCTGCGCATGTTGACCGGGAACGGCGTTGATCCGCAGGGAAAGAACGTCGTTGTACTGGGCGCGGGAGGCGCGGCCCGGGCCATCAGTTTCGCGCTTGCCTCCCGCGGAGCATCACTGACCATCCTGAACCGCACTGCTGCCCCGGCGCAGGCCTGCGCCGCAGATATCTCAAGGGCATTTAGCCTGTCTATAAAAGTGCTGGACCTGAACCGTGAAAGCCTGGCCCACGCCCTGCAACAGGCCAGCCTGCTGGTTAATGCAACCAGCGTGGGCATGTCGCCGCAGGCCGATGCTACACCGGTCGACCTTGAGCTGCTGGGGCCGAATATCACCGTCGTGGATATCGTCTATAACCCCTATAAGTCCAGGCTGCTCAAGGAGGCAGAACAGGCCAGCGCCAGGACCATTAACGGCCTGGAGATGCTCGTCTGGCAGGGCGCGTTGGCCTTCGAGATATGGACCGGCGGACAGCCGCCGCTCAACGTTATGCGCCAGGCGGCCACAGCCGCATTGAAGAGCTATGAAAAGTAATATCGCATTGATAGGTTTCATGGGCGCCGGTAAATCCATCACAGGCCGCGCCCTGGCCGCCAAATTAGGCATGGAATTCGTCGACCTGGACTCCCTTATAGAGAAAAAGGCGGCCATGTCCATCGCCGAGATATTCGCCCGTGACGGTGAACCGGCCTTCCGCCGGATGGAGGCTGAGCTAACCGGGCAGGTTGCCGCCAAAGAAAAGGCGGTCATCGCCTGCGGCGGCGGCATCGTGTTACAGCAAAACAATGTCGACATCATTAAAAAATCTTCGATCATCGTGTACCTGGCGGCCGAGCCGGCCGTCCTGCTGCGGCGTGCGCTCAACAGCCAAGAGAAACGCCCCTTGCTGGAGGTCGTGGATCCCGCCTCGGCCATCGACGACCTGTTAAAATACCGCAGGCCGTTGTATGAAAAGGCCGCAGATATTATTATAGATACGTTTCAATTAGATATAGCCGGCGTGGTCGGCCGCATACGTGAGGAACTGGTGAAAAATGAGAGCTTTAATCTCGAGAAGCACGCTACTGGGCAGGGCTGAAGCGCCCTCCTCCAAGAGCTACACACTACGCGGCCTGGTGTGCGCGGCGCTGGCCAATGGTCAGAGTGAAATAGAGCGCCCGCTTTACGCTGATGATACCGAGGCCGGCCGGGACGTGCTGCGTAAGATAGGCGCCGTAATAACGGAGAAGGGCAGCTCCTGGATGGTCAGCGGCGGGCACCTCCGCCAGCCCGATTCCGAACTTTACTGCCGCAACTCGGCCGCCACGCTGCGCTTCATGACCGCCGTCTGCTCGCTGGTGCCGGGCACCTGCCACCTGACTGCCGGGCTATCGCTATCCCGCCGGCCCATACTCCCACTGATAACGGCGCTTCGCAAACTCGGAGTCAATTGCTACTCCGAGAGAGGCGCTGCCCTGGTTTCAGTCGAGGGAGGAAAGCTGCAGGGCGGCTCAACCTACCTGCCCGGGGACGTAAGCTCCCAGCTCGTATCAGCTATACTCTTCATAGCGCCGCTGTCAGAGCAAGGCATTGAGCTTGAATTAACCCCACCCGTCGAATCAAAGCCCTATATAAGCATGACCATCGACTGTATGAAGCAGTTCGGGGTGAAGGTTGACCGTTCGCCCGATTTTATAAATTACAAAATCAACCCCCAGGTCTATAAGCCAGCAAGGTACAGGGCAGAGGGGGACTGGTCATCGGCCGCCTACCTGCTCTCGCTGGGCGTAGTTGCCGGAGAGGTAGAGGTCTCCAACCTCAGCAGGAGCAGCCACCAGGCCGACCGGCAGATATGGATACTGCTCAACCGGATGGAGGCCGATATACACGCCGGGCACAACTCCGTCAGGGCAAGGAGGTCGGCCCTCAAAGCCATCAAGGCCGATCTCTCCGACTGCATCGACCTGCTGCCCACCATGGCAGTGCTGGCCGCGACGGCAAACGGTGTGAGTCAATTGACCGGTATCAGCAGGGCCAGGCTCAAGGAATCCAACCGTGTCGGGGCTGTTGTGGAAGGTCTGGTAAGGATGGGCATACCCGTCAGGGAGGAAATGGACGCCATGTTTATCACCGGCGGCGTGCCGCAGGGCGCCGTCATCGACCCGATGGGCGACCACCGTATAGCCATGGCCTTCAGCATCCTGGGCGTAATGGCAGGCGACACTGTCATTGAGGACGCCGAATGCGTCTCCAAGACCTATCCTGAATTCTGGAACGTCCTGAAAAGCCTGGGCGGCGGGGTGGTGCTGGATGAGCAATAGCATCGGAGGCCAATTCGTCATTACCAGCTTCGGCGAGAGCCATGGCAGGTGCGTGGGGGTGGTGGTGGACAGCTGTCCGGCGGGGCTGCCCATCGGCATCGATGAGATACAGGCCGAGGTGGACAGGCGCAAGCCCCAGAGCAGCGCCGGCGGCACCGGGCGCAGGGAAGAAGACCGGGTGGAAATACTTTCGGGCATATTGAGGGGCACGACCACCGGCGCGCCTATCTGCATGCTGGCCTGGAACGGGGACGCCGATTCCCGCGCTTACAGTGAAGTTATCAACACCCCCCGGCCCGGACACGCCGACTATACGGCCTTCCTTAAATACGGCAAGTACAATGATTTCCGCGGCGGGGGCAGGTTCTCCGGGCGCATAACCGCCGGTTTCGTCATGGCCGGCGCCATAGCCCGCAAACTGCTGGTGCTGTCCGGCATCGAGATAATCGCGCATACAGTGCAGATAGGCGATGTCAGGGCCAACCCCCATCCTTCAGATATCACCCGGGAAAACGTAGATAAAAGCCCGGTCAGGTGCGCCGACACCACCGCGGCGGCGAAGATGGTAAGGCTGATCAAAACGATGCAAAAGGAGGCTGACAGCATCGGCGGCATCGTGGAAGTGCTGGCTTTCAACGTGCCCGGGGGACTGGGTGAGCCGGTCTTCGATACACTGGAAGGTGAGCTATCCAAAGCCTTCTTCGCCATCCCGGCCGTCCGGGGGGTGGAATTCGGCGCCGGCTTCGCGGCAGCAGCCATGCAGGGCTCGCAGCACAACGACCTCTTTAGCATGAGCGGTAAAAAGCCTGTCACGCTGACCAATAACGCGGGCGGCATTTCGGGAGGGTTGAGCAATGGCATGCCCATCGTCGCGCGGGTGGCATTCAAACCAACCGCATCCATAGGCAAAACCCAGAGGACGGTTGACCTCAAGACGGGCAAAAAGGTTGACCTATCGGTTAAGGGCAGGCACGATAGCTGCATCGTTCCCAGGGCGGCGCCGGTGGTGGAAGCCATGACCGCAGCGGTGCTGTGCGATTTCGCCCTGAGGGCCGGGATCATCGGGAGGATAATTACATGAGCCTTGAAGACCTGAGGGCAAATATAGATGATATCGATGCCCGCATCGTCAGGCTGCTGGCCGAGCGAATGAGCACGGCCCGTAAGATAGGCGCGCTTAAGAGAAAGGGGCTTAAGCAGGTACAGGACAGCACGCGTGAAAAAGAGGTTATTGAACACGTCAGGCAACTGGCGGAAAAAGAGGGCATCAGCCCCGCGGACGTGGAACGCCTCTATCAGGTGGTCATGGCAGCTTCAAAGAGCGTGCAGGGCACAGAGGTAGCCTTCCAGGGACAGGCGGGGGCCTACAGCCAGGAGGTTGCCCTGAGCTTCTTCGGCGCATCGGCGCTGACGCGTCCCTGCGAGACGCTGGACGAGGTCTTCAAGCTGGTACAGGACGGCAACCTGCCTTACGGCATCATACCGGTGGAGAACTCGCAGGAGGGCAGCATCAGCCGTTCCTACGACCTGCTGCTCGATTCCGATGTCATGGTGTGCGGTGAGGCCCAGATAAGGGTCTCACATTGCCTATTAGCCAACCGCGGCACGACGCCCGGCGCTATAAAAAGAGTCTATTCCCATCCGCAGGCGCTGGCACAGTGCCAGGGCTACCTGAGGAGGCTGGACTGCGAGCTGATCCCATCCTACGATACCGCCGGCAGCGCCAGGATGATCAGGGATAAGAAGCTGATGGACAGCGCGGCCGTGGCCAGCGCGCGGGCCGCTCAAATATACGATATGAAGATACTGGCGCGCGAGATAGAGGACAACCCCCGCAACACCACGCGTTTCTTTGTGCTGGGCAAACAGGATTGCCCGCCGACTGGGGAGGACAAGACCTCCATCGTCTTCCTGCTCAAGCATAAACCCGGCACGCTCCACGAGGCGCTGGGGGAGTTCTCCGGCCGCGGCATAAACCTGACCAAGATCGAGTCCCGCCCCACGCGCCAGAAGCCCTGGGAATATAATTTCTACCTTGATTTCGAGGGCCACCGCAGTGACGCTGTCATACGGGAGGCGCTTGGGCGGCTGGAGGATATCTCGCTCTTCCTCAAGGTACTCGGCTCCTACCCCAGGGCTAAACCGCTATGAGAGAGGTTTTAAGATGAGGGTGGCCATCATCGGCGGCTACGGCAAGATGGGCCGCTGGTTAGCCCGCGCGTTGCGCGCAGAGGGACTGCAGGTCACCATAGCAGGACGGGATGAAACGAAGCTGCTTGAAGCTGCACAACAGCTTGGGGTTAAGGCCGCTTCGGCTTCGGAGGCCGTAAAGAGCTCAGAGGTAGTCATACTCTCCGTACCCATCGACAGCTTCGAGGCTGCATGTAAAGAGTTGGCGCCCGCGGTCAAGCCCGGGCAATATATTTTCGATGTTACCTCCATCAAGGCACGCCCGGTTGATATCATGCATAAGCATTTCGGCGGCTGCCGCGTGCTGGGCACGCACCCCATATTCGGCCCTGGCGCCGCTTCCGTCAGTGGCCAGCGCTTTGTCCTCACACCCACAAATACAGAAGAGCGGACTCTGGCTGGGATAATCCGTCGATACCTCGAAGAGCGGGGCGCGAAGGTCGCTATCATGTCTCCTGCTGAACATGATGAATTGATGGCCATCGTCCTCGGCCTCTCACATTTCATCGCCCTTGTTTCAGCCGATACACTGCTGGAGCTGGGCAAGCTTAAAGAGGCAGAGGCCGCCGGCGGTACCTCCTACCGGCTGCTGCTGACGTTGGCTGAGGCCGTCTGCTCCGAGGACCCTGATTTTTACTCCTCTCTGCAGATGAACCTGCCCGGCATAGCTGAAATCGAGGACGTTTTCCTGGCCAAAGCCAGGCAGTGGGCAGGCCTCGTCAAAAGCACTGATACACAAAGCTTCGCGAAGAGGATGAATGACCTCAAATTGAAGTTTGCTCAGGAGGACCAGGCGTTCGGGGATGCCTATAATAACGCCTACAGGGTACTTGGGGAAAGTAACCCGCTATAAGATTGCTTCGTCGCTACGCTCCTCGCAATGACGTTTTTGGGGCGGGCTCCTCCTAAAAACGTTTTGTACGGTTATTGCGGGCGGACATGAATGTCCGCCCCTACGTTTTATAGCCGTAGGGGCGGGTTTTTAAACCCGCCCGCACTCGTCATTGCGAGCGAAGCGAAGCAATCCTATTGACCGGCGCAATCACGTATCAGGATTTCCGCCCGGCCATTACCCCTATGAAATTCTCAAGCAGCAACTGCGTCCTATCCGGCGAATACTTGCGCTTGTCGCTCATATCCCCGTCTAAAACCAGGTAAGGGACGTCCCGCTCCTTTAAAGCATCCCCGATCAGCTTCTGGGCCGCGCATGAGTGGCGGCAGGCATCGGTGGAGAAGTGCACCACACCATCCAGTTTATACTCGTCGACGATCTCGTTGATCCCTTTCAGGCGCTGTTCAATAGGGCCCACGTAAGGGTTTTTCAGGCTCCATAACGCAAGGCTCTCAAAGGGGAGGTCCTCATCCAGCTCCCCCCAGTAGTTGCGGGCCAGCTCTCCCATGACAATGGTGACACCGTTCTCCCTGAATATTTGCGTTATATTGGTCGGTTGCGGCGGGAACCAGGCCAGCCAGGCCACGCGGTACTTCTCAGGGACCAGCTTTCCTTTCATGATCTTCTCCTTGCTCTCCTTCACCATATCCAGGTAGATCTGTTCCTGGATTTCCTTCCCTGCCAGCATGTTGGCGAAGATGGACATATTCACTACGGGGACGCCGATATAGGGGTACGGGGTGACCTTTTGCAGGCCGGCGAGCTGGCCATAGGCGCGGCGGGCACGGTTGGATATCCTGATGCATTCACGCAGGCGGTCAAGATCGAACGCCCGGCCGGTCACCTCCGTGAGCTTTCCGGCGATGCGCCTCAACTGGCCGGCTACATAGTCAACCGAATCTTTGCTTATCTCATTGGGAACATCGAGCATTATTGACTCTTTGCCGTAGTGCTCAGCCAGCGACTGGTTGGCCTTGGACTTGCCGTCGCAGTAGTATGACGATGTCAGCATCAGGTCGGCCTTCGGCGTGTAACCGAGCATGGAACACCCTACAGCCAGCCGATGGAACGAGCAAATATCGGTCGAATAACCCGCTTCCTCGGCCACGTTCATTATCTCGACGGCTTTGTCGGCATCGAACATGGGCAGCAGGTTGGTGAAAATCTCGAAATCGAAGGGCACCACGTCAAAAGCCGCCAGCAGCTCCATCGGGAAGGAGTAAAATGAAGTCCATACAACTTTGGCGTCCTCATGGAAAGCCTCGATAAAAGTTGATGCTAACTGGATATTCATCATGGTCCAGGCGCGCGGCTTTTGCTGGTAGGCTGCTTCCAGCCCGCTTTTCATTTCCTCGTAGTACTTTTTCAACATATCTTTATCCCTCACTTTTCCAGCATTTCGATAAAGGCTTCCACACGTGTCCTGAGCCTGCCGCTATCACTGAATAGATAATCGTTCTCAACGAAGAGCACGGGCGTGCCGGCCGCCGTGAAGTTCCGCACCAGGTAGGGCATATCATTCAATACCTGGTCGCAGTATTTAAGAGATGTCAGCAGCACACCGTCTATCGCATATTCCTTAACTTTTTTACTGAGCCGGGCGTATATTTCAGCCGGCGTGGCGGCCCTTGAGCAGCGCGGCTCTCCAAGGTATGCTGTTGCCAGCGCCCCGTATATATCATGCGCGTTTTCATCCACTGTGCGTTCAAAATACCTCGAAGCCGTGCACAGGTCGGCAAAAGGTACTTCCGCCCCGGCGCCCTCGATGATGTCAAAAAGGCCGGGCCGGTCCATCACGTTGCCGCTTACCAGTACGCGCGGCTTTCTACGACTCTGCCCCGCTGCGGCCTGCTTCTTAACTTTGTCAATTACGGACTTCAATGTGCCTGCGCTATCCCGCCCTTCCCCTGAGAGTATCTCCAGGCCCAATTTAAAAAGCTCGCTTCCCTTCACCGGCAGCGGCGATTTACTCTGCATGACATAGAGTTCCTGCATCATGCGCCTCACACGGTTCTGGGCCTTTACAGCTTCAACTAAGTTGCCCGCCTTGACCTCGACACCTGACTTCTTCCCTAATTGTTGGGCAAAACTGCGCAACTGCGAAGAAAAATAATCCACTGCCAGGTCATCACAGTTCTTGGGCGCCTCGAGCATATATACAAAACCAGATGGAATATAGGCCTTCCAGGCATCGTACAGCCGGCGCATGCCGTCGCAGGAGCGTGTAAATACCACCCCGTCGCAGGCGGCCTTACCACCATCCAACCCGTCTGCAAACAGGCTCTTGACGTAGGGGCACATATTGGGGTACATATAGGCATCGGCTGCCGCCGTCGTCTCCGCCCTGCCCTTTACTCTCACCGGTTTCAACCCGGCAGCCATGATAATCTCCACCGGCACCAATGAGCAGAAATATCCGATACTGTTAATTGCTACCGTCATTTTATCGCCCCCTGAGTCATTATTCCCGAGCAGTTATGCAGCTTTCGCACGCTTTTTTACTAATGCCCTCGTCAGTTGAAAGTCAGTCTCCAAATTCAGCCAGAACCGTGCCGGTATTTCGGGCATTACTTCCTCGAACTGTAAGGCAGTTTCCGCGGTAATGCTTTTCTTCCCGTTAATAATCTCATTGATGGCATTGACCGGGCGCCCCATGCGCTTAGCCAGTTCCTTCTGAGATATGCCTCGCGCATCAATCTCTTCTGCGAGGTACTCGCCAGGAGAAACTGCTAAATCAGGATAAGCATCCGTTTTAATTACCATGGTAATCCTCCACATCTATAATACGTACGGTGTCCTCCCGGACTTTTTCAATAATAAGCCGATAATTTTCATTAAGGATAACCGAGTACTGTCCTGCCCGGTTCCCTTTCAAAGGGTGCAATCTCAACGCCCGAAACCCGTAGAGCTGGCTGAATTTATCTGTGGCGCGCAGAACCGCAAGCCGCTGCATATATTTCCTGCCGACCGGAATACCAAAAAGTCGGCTGGCCTCAGAGAAACTTACACTTGCACCTGATAAATGATTCGATGCAAATTCTATATTCACCCTTACACCCTATGGGTATATTATACTTCGGTATATTCTATTTGTAAATCCATGGATTACTTGATACGGTTCCCGTTACTCATAGCAGGCACTTTGTTAGTTGATATGAGAATTACACTTTAACCGCGTTTTGACCAATTTTAAGAATACACGTATAATACACGTATAAGGAGACGCATTATGAGAAAAAAACTAACATTGACAGTTGACGTGGAGGTTTACGAAGGACTTCGCAAAATAATAGGGCCGCGAAAAATAAGCAAGTTTATCGAGGAGCTGGTAAGGCCGCATGTTGTCCGCCCCAATTTAGAAGCGGCCTACGCAAAAATGGCACGAGACAAAAAGAGGGAAGACGAAGCCATGGACTGGGCAGAGAGTACTTTTGCGGAAATGAGCAATGCTGCGGAGTGAAGTATGGTGGGTCAACTTTGATCTTTCCATCGGTGGAGAAATTAAAAAGAAGCGCCCTGCTGTTATTATTAGCAATAATGCGTCAAATAAATTCCTTAACAGGGTCCAGGTTGTGCCATTAAGCAGCAAAACGGAAAGACTTTATCCCAGCGAGACGGCAGTGATTTTCGAAGGGAAGGAAAGCAAGGCTATGGCAGACCAAATGGCCACCGTAAGTAAGGCACGTCTCTTCCGCCGCGCCGGCATTCTCTCGCCGGAAGATATGCATAAGGTTGAGGAAGCCGTAAAAATTCAACTGGCAATTCTTTGATTAGAACCGGGTTATGTCCCAAGGCTGCTTCCCGTTAATACAGGTGGGTTATCAGGTTAGCAAAATGTCAGATTCAGAACATTCGGAGCACCTGCTGGGGGCAGCGGGCTACAGCCGGGACCTGCCGCTGGAGAAGTACTACCGCGATGCCAAGGCACAGACGGTGCTGGAGGGAGCCAGCGAGATACAACGCCATATAATCGCCGGGGAACTATAGTATTCTGTCCCTATCAGATATCTCGCATTACGATTTATGGCTATAAAGCATATTGACATCCGGTGTATGGGTCATTAAACTTCAAATTATAGACATAATATAAAATCTCATTCTTAACTTGAAGTATTATTTAGCTTGGAGGTGAGGCAAACGGCAAAATGAGGGCACTGGAAGCTATGGCAATGGTAGCGATGATTGTCCCTGTGCTTGCTGTGACGTGATTGTGATTGAAGGGGTTTATGACTGTGAAAAATAAGAACACCAGGGGCAACCTGTCTCCACGTCTACTTATACTTATTTTCGTGCTGCTGGCTGCCGGAATCATCGTCGTGGGATACCTCTTCTATGACAATTACAAAAAACACTACAGGGCACAGGTCGAACAGCAGCTTTCCGCTATTGCAGACCTGAAAGTCGGAGAGCTGGTGCAATGGAGAAAAGAGCGGCTGGGGGATGCCAACCTATTATATAAAAACCCTGCCTTCTCCAGCCTGGTGCAGCGCTATTTCGAGCAACCTGACGATGTGGATGTGCAGGAACAGTTGAGGTCATGGCTTGTGCGCTTCCAGGCATACGATCAATATGCAGGGATCTTTCTGCTGGATGCCCAGGGAGCCGCCCGGATTAGTGTTCCCGATACAGCCGGGCTGGTCCCCCGCCATATACTGCAGGATGCTAAACAGGTCCTGCAATCGGGTAAATTGACCATGCTGGATTTGGAGCGCGATGAAGATTACCCACAGCCTCACATGGTAATCCTCACTCCTATTTTCAAAGAAAAAGATAGCAATATGCCTCTGGGCGTCGTGGCTATGCGTATTGACCCCTACCAGTCTCTTTACCCATTGATACAGAAATGGCCTACACCCAGCACGACGGCAGAGACCCTCATTGTCCGACGGGACGGCAATGATGCTCTGTTTCTCAATGAGCTCAGGTTTCAGAAGGACACTGCTCTCAAACTGCGTTCTTCACTGGATAATATAAAAATGCCTGCCGTCCAGGCCGCTCTGGGGCATGAGGGAATTATGGAAGGCATAGATTACCGCGGTGTACCGGTAATAGCCGATGTACGCGCAATCCCGGATTCTCCCTGGTTCATGGTTACCCGCATGGATACCTCGGAAGTGTATGCTCCCCTGATGCAGATGCTCTGGTTGATAATAGCCCTGGTCGGCGCGCTGTTGATTGGCGCTGGCACTGCAGTGATCCTGGTCTGGAGGCAGCACAATATCCGCGTTTATAAAGAGCGGGCTGAGATTGCGAACGAGCTGCGTGAGAGCGAGTTACGGTACCGTGATCTGGTCAATTATAGCAAAAACGGTGTGGCTATTTACGAGGCCACGGCGGACGGCGAAGATTTCATCTTCAAGGATTTTAATCGCGCTGCCGAAGGGATAGATAATGTTAAGAAGGAAGACATCATCGGCAAAAGCGTCCTCCATGCCTTCCCGGGCATAAAGGAGTTCGGCCTGTTTGAGGTCTTCCAGAGAGTGTCGCGCACGGGGGTGCCCGAGCGACATCCCATTACACAGTATCATGACAAAAGGATAAGCGGCTGGCGTGACAACTACGTGTACAGGCTGTCTTCAGGTGAAATCGTAGCCATCTACGAAGATGTCACCGCGCGCAAACAGGCGGAAGAAGCGCTGCGGGAGAGCGAAGCCAAATATCGCAGTCTTGTGGAAACGGCAGGGGCCGGCGTGGCCAGCGTGGACCTGCAGGGCAATTTGACCTTTGTAAACAATACATTTATTGAAATGATGGGCTATACTGGAGAAGAACTTGCGGGTAAACCCTTCCTCAACTTCATCCATCCTGATGACAGGAAGCAAATGCAGGATAAATTTTTAACTGGCCTGGAAAAACCAGAAGATAGGCCCGATCTGGAGTTCAGGGCTCTACAAAAAAATGGAAATTACGTATGGTTATATTCCAGTCCCACCCCGGTGATTATCGAGGGTAACTTGACCGGGTTTACGGCAATTGCGACTGACATCACTGACCGCAAAAACACGGAGTCCCAACTGCTTGTTTCCCACGACCAGCTAAGAAACCTTGCGGCACGCCTGCAAATATCAAGGGAGGACGAGAGGAAAAATATAGCAGTCGAGATTCACGACGACCTGGGGCAGTCTCTGACAGCCCTGCAGATAGACCTGGCCTGGCTCATCAAGAGAATGCCACCTGACCAAGAGAAATTACTTGAAAAAGCGAAGTCCATGCTCAGGCTGGTCAAGGTTACCGACCAAAAAGTGCGAGAAATCGCCACCGATCTGAGGCCGCCGCTGCTGGATGACCTGGGATTTGTACCAGCAGCACAGTCTTATCTCAGGGAATTTGAGGAGAGGACCGGGATCAAATGCGAATATTCCAATGAACAAGAGGAAATTATCCTGGACGCTAATGTTTCAATAGCCCTCTTCCGTGTTTTGCAGGGAGCGCTTACCAATACAGCGAAGCATAGCAGCGCCACGCGCGTAAAAATAAGCCTGGTAGAGCAAACCGACGGACTTTACATGGAAATCAGTGATAACGGCAGGGGGATTACGGAAAAAGAAATTGCCAGCAGGAAATCAATTGGTATAATAGGTATGCGGGAACGAATTGCCTTCTTTGGAGGCAGCCTGCAAATCGAGGGCGGGCACGGCAAAGGCACCACGGTGAAGGTGAAAATACCGGTTCAAGGGGAGATGTTTGAATGATCCGTTTGCTGGTGGCTGACGATCACCCTATCATCCGCCAGGGGCTGAGGCAAATACTGGAAGACATACCTGATATAAGTATAGCTGCCGAGGCAGGAGATGGTGATGAGGCTATGCAAAAAGCTGCAGCCGACGATTTCGACGTGGTTATACTGGATATCTCCATGCCCGGCAAGAACTGGCTGGATGTGATACGTGAATCGAAAATTATCAAGCCCCGGCTCGTTTTCCTGATATTAAGCCGTCACACCGATCTACAGTACGCGCTGACGGCTTTGAAAGCAGGCGCCTCCGGATATTTGACCAAAAACAACATCGTGGACGAACTGATCGGCGCCGCCATACGCAAGGTATATTCAGGCGGAACTTACATCAGCCCTGACCTTGTCGGAAAGATGGCACAAGATGCAGCGGCCGGAGTCAGCACCGATAAACTGCCCCACGAGTTGCTTTCACCCAACGAATTCAAGGTGTTGTGCATGATTATCCAGGGCAAGATGATAAAGCAGATCGCGGAAGAGTTATCACTGGGCCAATCGACGGTGAGCACCTACAAGTCACGCATCCTGCAAAAAATGAGTATGGCAAACGATGCTGACCTGATACGCTACGGTCTGCAGCACGACCTGGTGGACTAAGCACTTAAAGCCGTAAGGGCGCTGTAGTTAAATAACTACACAATTTTCGCTGAATCACTACAACAAAGTCATACTTTCAGCGACAGCTTTGCCCACCCTTATACCCTACAGTTATATATGGGGTATTGTTTCATTTCCGGGAGGTAGTAAAAACCTATGAAAGTATTAATTGCGGACGGATCCTCTTTGATCCGTAACCGTCTGGTTGATTCACTCAACGGCGATAAGGATATCGAAATCATCGGCCAGGCAAAGAATGCCATCGAGACCATTGCGGAGGTATGGAAATTAAACCCTGACGCAGTGGTCATGGATATCCAGATGCCGGCGGGCAGCGGTACAGAAGTGCTGCAGAGCATTAAAAAGCATAAACCATCCACCTGCGTGATCATACTCACAAGCTCCGACGACCCTGTTTACCGGGAAAAATGTCTGGCGCTGGGGGCCCATTCATTCCTGGACAAGGCAACGGAATTTTACAGGGTAGCTGAGATTTTGAAGGGGTTATGATGGAGGATTGTTAAAATGATGAAAGCACAAAAGTTATTTGGTCTGGCACTGACAGGAATGCTGGTTGTAGCCTTTTCCCTGGCGGCCTGCGCCCCTCCCCAGCTTGCGCCACAGCTGACGTTACGTATCGGTATCCTGGGAACACAGGATAGCCTGCCTTACCTTATCATGCGTGAACAAGGAATTGATAAAAAGTTCGGCCTTCAATTTATTGAGACGATATATCCCAGCGGCGCCGCAATCATTGATGCTCTGGCAGGCGGTTCATTAGACGTGGGGGCCACCGTGGGCAGCACGCCCGTTCTTACGGCCGCTGAACAGGGCCTGATACCGGACAAAATAATACCGGCGGCCGCCAACACGTTGTCGCCGTTAACAGCCTGCAAGGCGTTGCCATCAAGGGCCGGCTCCAGCAAGAGGGAATAAAAGACTACAAACTTGTGGAAATATCCTTCTCCAATATGGGCCTGGCGGTAGCCGGGGGCAATGTGGCTGCTGCCGCAATGGCCGAGCCGTACGTGACACAATCACTGCTCCGCAATGATGGCAAACTCCTGGGATGGATCATCGGAGGGCCCCCGTTTGAGAATATGGAGTTTACAATGGCAGTTTTCAGCACCAGCTTATATCGGGATAATCCGGGGGCGGTCAAAGCTTACCTGCGGGCTCACCTGGAGGCGGTGAAGTGGCTAAACCAGAACCTCGATGAAAGCCGCTCTATCCTTGCCAGGCGGCTGAGCCTCAGCTCCGAGGTCAGTAAGAACATAAACCTGCTGCGTTTTCCTGAGGACGGGCGCAACGATCCTGCATTATTGGATAGCATGCAGCCGGTAATGATTAATACTGGAATGCTTAAAGCGCCCATACCCGCCGTCCGGCTCTACGATGAAACGCTGCTCAACGAAGTCCTTAAGGAGAAACGATAGTGCGTAATGTCGGCAGCCGGCAGTCGGCTAGGAGGTAAGGACGATGAGGAAAATCGTCAGCATATCGGTTGCTCTGTTCGCGTTGCTCGTGGTTCTGGCGGCCTGTGCGCCGGCGGCACCGCCGCAGCAGTTCAATTTGCGCATGGGTGTGGTCGGAACATTGAGCTCCTTGCCTTATTACGTGATGCTTGACCAAGGTTTTGACAAGCAAAACGGCCTTGTTATCAAAGAGACAGTTTTTCAAAGCGCCGATCCTATATTCAAAGCTATTGCGAACGGCTCGCTGGAGGGCTCCCCATCAGGAGGTATTATATCCGTTGTTCTTGCTGCCCAGGACGGCACTATACCGGATAGTATCACAGCAGTATCCGCCAATTCCTTTGCCGACCCTGAGCATCCGATAATAGGGGTTGTGGTAGCCAATTCTATATCGAATTGGAAAGACCTGGAAGGGCAATATATTGGTGTTCCCTCTAAAACAACAATGTATGCAGCGGCTGTTATTGCCCGCCTCCAGCGGGAGGGAGTAAAAAAATATACTCTGGTCGAGTTTTCGGTCAGCAATACTGGCCTTGCTATAGCCGGCGGCAATATAGCGGCTGGCGTTATGTCAGAACCATATCTTACCCAATCTCTGCTGCGCAAGGATGGCAGGCTTCTGGACTGGATTATAGGCGGTGAACCTTTTGAGAAGATGGAGTACACCACGAATGTCTTCAGCACCAACATTGTGAGGAATAACCCTGGGGCTGTTAAGGCCTATCTGCGCGCGCACATGGAAGCCTGCCGATGGATAGAAAAGAACCCTGACGCTGCCCGGTCCGTCCTCGGTAAAAAATTATCATTAACTTCTGAAGTGGTTAGCAAAGTAAAAATGATGCGCTGGCCATCAGAGATGCGCAGCGATCCCGCTTTGCTGGAGGGCATGCAGCCGGTACTGGTGGAAGCCGGCATACTTAAGGCAGTTATACCAGCCGGGCGGCTTTACGATGAGACGCTGCTCAACGAGGTGCTCAGCGAGAGAAAGTAGAAGGGAAATGAATAAATGAAACTGTCATTCAAACTCCCCCTGCTCATAATAATATCGGCAGCTATCGTGGCTGCCGCCGTTGGCGTAATGCAGTTTCTCACCGTGCAGGCCAGCATTATAAACACGGAAAATGAAGCCAATATGAACAGCGTCAGCGCATACGCTAGCTCCGTTGGTTTCTACCTTGACCAGGCGCAAGACATAATGGAGATCACCGCCAGCGAGGTTGAGGCAGCCTTGTCCAGCAATTTATCCACGTCAGGCCAGAGTGAAGAAGAATTACACCAGTCCGTGCATAATATTGCTTCTGCCGTACAGGAGAACTCAAAGGTTTTCGAATATATCATATTCCTAAATACCGATGGAACCGTCCGCGTCATAGAGCCCGATGATCTGCTTCAGGGCATGGCCAGGAAAGACCTGGGATACACGGATTGGTATAAGAAACTCATAGGCAACGGCCAGACCGTCATCAGCAACCTGCGCATTTCACCCACCACGCAGCGGCCCACCGTAGTTATAGCTGTGCCCGTGCACGGTCCCGACGCGAAAATTATCGGGATAGTAGCCGGCGGCTTGAACCTTGGGCAACTATCACAGATCGGTACGATGGGGCAGCAGGCCGGCCAGCCGCTGCGCTACGGATTGATCACCGACGGCAAAGGATTGATCATCGCCGACCAGGCTAATCCCAAGAATGTGCTTGAGCAGACAGACTTCAGCTCAGCACTACCGGTGCAGGCGGCATTATCCGGTAAAACGGGGACAATGCGTTTTGTCAGCCTGATCGATGGGATTGATAAGCTGGCCGCCTACATGCCCCTGGCCGGTACGGGCTGGGCTGCAGAATACTGGGTGCCGGTGCAGGTGGCTTTTGAGCCGCTTTACAGGCTGTCAGCATATATGACAGGGCTGGCTGTATTGATGATCATTCTAATGGGGATTGGTTCTCTTTTGATA
>JAPLHK010000022.1:28951-29600 GCA_026389715.1 Chloroflexota bacterium | reverse complement strand
ACGCTGCCCAGATACAGGGATTTTTCAATATACCGGTGGATGAACTTACGGCGCTTTCCATAATTGGTGATTACTGGAAAAACAAGAATCTCAAGGACCTGGTGGTCGTAGCTACAGATATCGGTATCAGCAAGCGCGCACGCGACCTGGCTGAGAAGCTCAATGCCCCGCTGGCCATTATTGAGAAGCGGCGTATGGGAAATGATGATACAACGGAAACGTTGAATATCATCGGAGAAGTGGGTGGCATGCGGGCCTTGACGGTGGATGACGAGATAGACACGGCCGGGTCACTGGTAAGCGCCGTGGATGCCCTGCTCAAGGAAGGTGCCAAAGAGGTTTATTCCTGCTGCACCCACCCGGTCTTTTCAGGACCGGCCATCGAGCGAATAGCCAAATCAAAGGTTAAAGAAGTCGTGGTTTCCGACACCATACCCGTCGCCGGGCCCAGGAAGCTGGGGAAAATTACCGTGCTGCCCATCGCCCCGCTGCTGGGTGAAGCCATACACCGCATACATACCGGCATGTCGGTCGGCGCCATGTTCCAGGATTAGGAAAGATTATGCCAGGCTGGTTAGGGAATCTATTCGATTCCAATGAAAGAGAGGTAAACCGCCTCAAGCCTGTGGTCAGGCAGATAAACGAACTC
>JAPLHK010000022.1:0-28942 GCA_026389715.1 Chloroflexota bacterium | reverse complement strand
TTCCAGCAATTATCTGAGGATGAACTGAAGGCCAAAACCGTCGAGTTCCAGGAGCGGTTGGCCGGGGGTGAAACGCTCGGCGATATACTGCCCGAAGCGTTTGCCGCGGTCAGGGAAGCCTCAAGGCGAACCACAGGTCTGCGCCACTTTGACGTGCAGTTGATGGGCGGTATGGTGCTGCACCAGGGGAAGATAGCCGAAATGCGCACGGGCGAGGGCAAGACGCTGGTGGCCACGCTGCCGCTTTATCTGAACGCGTTGGAGGGCAAAGGCTGCCACCTGGTCACGGTCAACGATTACCTGGCCCGCCGTGATGCCTACTGGATGAGTCCGATTTATAATGCGCTGGGGGTAACGGTCGCCAGCATCTATCCTGTGCAGAGCTCTGCTGAGCAGTTACCCGCCCTGATCTATGATTCAAGCTACCAGAATGAGAAAGACCAGCGCTGGCCGCATTTCAGGCCGGTTACGCGGCAGGAAGCCTACGCCGCTGACATAACCTACGGCACCAATAACGAGTTCGGCTTCGATTACCTGCGGGATAACATGGTCCTCGACATGTCCCAGAAGGTGCAGCGCCCGCTGAGTTATGCCATCGTTGACGAGGTCGACAATATACTTATCGACGAGGCGCGCACCCCGCTTATCATCAGCGGCCAGGGCGAGGACCCGGCGCAGAAGTATTACACCTTTGCTGACCTGGTATCTAAGCTCACACCGGAAGATTACAAGATAGAGGAAAGAGAGAGGCAGGTATACCTGACCGATTCCGGCAGTGCCAGGATGGAAGAAATGCTCAAACGCCAGGGCCTGCTCAAGGCGCCTGACTTATATGACCCAACCAACTTGCACCTGACTGAGTACACGGAAAATGCGCTCAAAGCGCGGGTGCTTTTCAAGCGGGACAAGGAGTACATGGTAAAGAACGGCGAGGTCATTATCGTCGATGAGTTCACGGGAAGGCTGATGTTCGGGCGCCGCTATTCTGAGGGACTTCACCAGGCCATTGAGGCCAAGGAAAAAGTCAAGATACAGAAGGAGAGCATCACACTGGCTACCATCACCTTCCAGAATTACTTCCGACTTTACGAAAAACTGGCGGGCATGACCGGCACCGCCGCCACCGAGGCGGAGGAACTTTTCAAAATTTATAAGCTCGACGTTGTGGTCATGCCGACCAACAAGCCTATGATCAGGGAAGACCACAATGACCTTATCTATAAGGACGAGGATTCCAAGTTCAAGGCCATCGCCAACGAGATTGAGAAGTTGAATAAAGAGGGCAAGCCTGTGCTGGTGGGCACGGTCTCTATTGAGAAATCCGAGTTATTAGATGACCTGCTGATGAGACGCGGCGTAAGGCACGAGGTACTCAATGCCAAGTACCATGAGCGGGAGGCGGAGATTATCAGGCAGGCCGGGCGTGTAGGGGCGGTGACCGTAGCGACCAATATGGCCGGCCGCGGTGTGGACATCATCCTGGGCGGCAGGCCGCCCGAGCGCGGGGAATTTGTGGATGAGAAAGAGTTCCAGCCGAGATATGATGAGTGGAAGTCGGAGCACGATAAAGTAGTGGGGCTTGGTGGACTGCATGTTGTCGGTACCGAGAGGCATGAGGCCAGGCGCATCGACAACCAGCTACGCGGCCGCGCAGGACGGCAGGGTGACCCGGGCGACTCGCTATTTTTCGTCTCGCTGGAGGACGATATCGTCAAGCGCTTCGGCGGTGACCGCGTGAAGGGCGTGATGGAATGGGCCGGCATGGATGAAAACACGTCAATCGAGCATCCCATGATCAGCAAGGCAATTGAGAATTCGCAGGTCAAGGTGGAGGCTTACCACTTCGACATACGCAAGCACCTGGTAGACTACGACAACGTGGTAAACAGGCACAGGGAAGTCATCTACGGCGAACGCGACAAGATACTGGCTGGAGCGGATTTGAAGGCCAATATCCTGGATATGGTCGGCAAACAGGTTGAGCAATTGGTACAGGAATATAACCACGGCTATGAGGAGACTGACCTGGAAGGGCTCTTGCACGAGACTGCGGAGATATTGCCTCTCCCTGACAATGTCAAGGATATGCAGCTTGAGAAACTGGGAAAGAAGCAGTTGACCGAAAGGCTAATTGATTATAGCCGCCAAGTGTACGAACTCAGGGAGAAGGAACAGGGCGCCGACCAGATGAGGCTGCTTGAGCGGTTGGTTATGCTCAGGGTCATCGATGATCACTGGAAGGAGCACCTGACCGCCATGGACCACCTGCGCCAGAGCGTGGGTCTGGAATCGGTAAGGCAGATAGACCCGCTTGTGGTCTATAAGCAAAAGGGCGGCGCTTATTTTGACAGTCTCATGGCGGACATCCAGCACGACATCGTCCACACAATCTATAAGGTCAATATCGAGAAACGGGAGGCCCCTGCGCATAGGCCTTCCCCGCTGCCCGGCCAGAAGGTCGGCCGCAACGACCCCTGCCCCTGCGGGTCAGGCAAAAAGTACAAGCACTGCCACGGTAAGTAGTCCCGCCCGTCGCCGCTTTTCCCCCGGTCAGTATGGCCTTTTTACTACCTGTCATTGCGAGCGAAGCGAAGCAATCCTTTTTCCAGATGGATATATCATTTTTATAAATTATGATATACTAATAGTGAAATATTATATATACAGGTGATATATAAAGGCGGCCGTGACATTGGCCATTAATGAGTTCATTAACAGAAAGAAAAGAGAGAAGCTGATATCTCTCATGGGTAAACTCGATCTTAACATGACTCAGGAGGACTTGGAGAGGATGCGTGAAGATGACTGAGATAGTTGTAGATTCTTCAGCATGGCTGGAGTTTTTTAAACCGGCGGGTAAGTCAATATTTAAAGATATTATCACCGAACGTATAAGGGAGCAGAATATTGTTATCCCCGGGATTATCAAGAATTGCTGCGGGGTGCATACTCGTGCCCGGTATCATCCAGGCGGAACTGTTGCGCGGCGCGAAAAACGCAAAGGAAGTCCAGTCTCTGCATAGCGTATTGAGCAGTCAGAAATATCTACGCGTCGAGGAATCTTTCTGGCACAGGTTGGGCTATTTTGCCAACCAGTTATTTCTGCAGGGGATAAACGTGCCCCTGCCAGATGCCTATATAGCCCTGCTTGCTATAGAAAGAAATATAGAACTGCTCCACTGCGACCGACATTTTGATCTTATCGCAGGGAAAACCAAATTGAAGGTATTCAAGTTACCGGGTTGATCTATTTTTTCTCTTTCTGCCTGGCTATATCTTCCTCCTGCAGTATCCGGCGCATGACTTTGCCGACCATGGACTTGGGCAACTCGGTCCTGAACTCCACGTGTTTGGGTACTTTGTACGCGGTAAGGCGTTCCTTGCAGAAAGCCTGTATTTCCTGCGCCGTGCTTGTCTGGCCGGGCTTCAGTACCACCCAGGCTTTGACGGCTTCTCCCTGCAGGTCGTCCCGCGCACCGGCGACGCTGACCTCCAGAACTGCCGGATGCTGGGTAATTATCTCTTCCACCTCGCCGGGGTATACCTGGTGCCCGCTCGGCTTGATCAGCTCCTTCTTGCGCGATGTTATAAAGAGATATCCATCCTCGTTCAGGTGGCCGATGTCCCCGGTGTATTGCCATTCGCCCCGGAACATCTCGGCAGTGGCTTCGGGCCGGTTCCAGTAACCCTGCATTAGATGTGGGGCCTTTACGATGATTTCGCCGTCCTCCCCCGTTTTTAGATCCTGCGTGCCCGTGTCGATATCCACGATCTTCATGGCGACATCGGGTGTGGGCATGCCGACCGACCCCTCCTTCCACTTGCCCACGACGGGACCCATGACCAGGATGCCCGATTCTGTTAGCCCGTAGGCTTCGACAATCCTTCCACCGGTCAGGGCTTCCCAGCTTTTCTTGGTCTCCACCAGCAGGGGCGCTGCGGCTGTTATGCACATCTTGAGGTTGCTGAAATCTATCTTGCCGGACTTCACATCCGGATGGTTCATAAGCGCGATGAAGAGGGTGGCAACCCCCGGGAAGAAGGTGGGGCGGGTCTTTTTAAATGTGGTTAGCAGATCCTTGATGTCGCGGGGGTTGGGTATCAGCACTATGGGTACCGGCGGGTTCACGATGGTTGAGATAAGTATCCAGTTGCCGGCGCCGTGGAATATGGGCATAAGCAAAACGGCTTTGTCGACCCAGCCCTTCATTATAGGTGAGCACCAGGCGCGTATCTGCATGGCGTTCATGACAATGCCGCGATGCGAGTGCATTACTCCCTTGGGTGTGCCGGTTGTGCCTCCGCTGAAGAGGATAAGGGCAGTATCCTGGGGGCCAACCGAAACGGGGGGTAGCGGCGCATCGGCATATTTCCGCAGGATCTCTTGGAACCAGAGGTCGCCAGG
Organism: Chloroflexota bacterium; assembly: GCA_026389715.1. Taxonomy (GTDB): domain Bacteria; phylum Chloroflexota; class Dehalococcoidia; order GIF9; family UBA5629; genus CAIMUM01. The sequence goes on along the minus strand of JAPLHK010000022.1, from coordinate 24,537 downwards.
CTGCAGCTGGATCCTGTGGCCCTGCTTCTTCTCCATCAACAGCGTGAACATGGTGCGCATGAACGGGCTCAGGTATTCTTTGATGGATGTGGCAATGACCGTCTTCACATTGGTTTGAGGCTGCACTTTTTTGACCTGGCTGTAAAATGGAGTAAGCACAATCACAGTCTCGGCGCCGCAATCCTTGAGGGCATGTATCAGCTCTTCCTCGGAGAAAAGCGTGTTGACCTGTGCTGTGATGCCGCCCGCGCTCCACACGGCAAACTGGCTGATGATTATCTGGGGGCAATTGGGCATCATCAGTGCGACGCGGTCGCCCTTTTTCACGCCCGAACCGGCCAGTGCCCTGGCCAGCAGCTCAACATATTCCACAAACTTTTGGTAGGATATGGTATTACCTTTGAACCAGATCATTGTGCGGCCTCGGCCCTGGGCGGCGTTTTCCTTGATGACGTCGAGCAGTGTGATATCAGGATAGGGCTCGAGCGTATGGGGGACACCTTTGTCGTAGTTGTTTAACCAGGGATAGTCAGCCACTTCGGACCTCCTCGTCGCCTTAATTTTGCCATATAGTCTTATTGCTGGCAGCGATTATAGCATGAACGGGTAGATGGTTTCACGTGCTAAAATAGTCCCGATGAAAAACACTGACATCGCCGCCGTCTTCGGAAATATCGCCGACCTGCTCGAACTTAAAGGTGAAAACAAGTTTAAGATCAGGGCCTATGCGCGCGCGGCCGAGGTGATACGTCACCTGCCTGAAGAGATGGACCTTATGCATGAGGAGGGCAAGGATTTCAAGGATGTGGCAGGCATAGGCGATGCCATCGCCGCTAAATCGATGGAGCTCATCACTACCGGCCGCTTGAGGTTTTACGAAGAGCTCAAGGCGCAGTTCCCCGACGGCATCATCAACCTTATGGATATCCCCGGCATCGGCCCGAAAACTGCCTACAGGGTTGCAACGGAACTGGGTGTGGGTACGGTTGACCAGCTTGAGGCCGCGATCAGGGACGGCAGGCTGGCAGCGCTTGAGCGGATGGGGGAGAAGACCGCCGCCAATATCCTGCATGCGATTGAAGTATTCAGGCGCAAGGACAGACGCATACCTTTGGGCGAGGCTTTGCCTGTGGTGGAGGAAGTTATAAGCGCATTAAAAAATGTGCCCGGCGTGCGCAACCTCACCGCAGCCGGCAGTCTGCGGCGTTTCAAGGAAACAGTAGGCGATATTGATCTTATGGGCACGGCGGATGACGCTGAATCTGTTATCAGGGCTTTCGCAACGCTACCGCAGGTAAGAGAAGTGCTGTCGCAGGGTCCGACCAAGGCCAGTGTGATTCTTCTCAAGGGCCTGCAGGCCGACCTGCGCATCGTGGAACACCGCGATTTCGGTTCGCTCTTACAGCACTTCACAGGCAGCAAGGAGCATAACGTAGCGCTGCGCACCAGGTCGCAGAAACAGGGCCTGAGCCTGAGCGAGTACGGTATCACCGATGTGAATACGGGCGGGATTGAGAGATTCAGCGACGAAGAGTCATTCTATCGTTATCTGGGGCTGCAATATATCCCTCCTGAGTTACGTGAGGACATGGGCGAGATTGCGCTGGCGGAGAGAAATGCCCTGCCGGCCCTTGTAGAGGTCGGGGAGATAAAGGGAGATTTCCATGCTCATACCACCGGCAGCGACGGTATAGATACCATCGAGACGATGGCCGGGGCAGCGGAGGCGCTCGGTTATGAGTATTTGGCCATCACCGACCATTCCAGCGGGCGCAACATCGGGACAGGTAAAAAGCTGGAGCGCGTTCAGAATCAGACTGCTGAGATCAACCGCCTTAACCGATCGTCAAACGGCCTGCATTTATTAAATGGCATGGAAGTTGACATCAGGGCGGATGGCAGCCTCGATCTGCCCGACGAAGTGCTGGCGGGGTTGGATATCGTGATTGCCTCGGTGCATTCCTCGTTCCTGCAGAGCAGGGAAGTTATGACCCGGCGCATCATAGGCGCTATTGAGAATCCCAACGTGGACATAATAGCTCATCCCACCTGCCGCAAAATCGGGGAGCGCGAACCGGTGGATGTTGACCTGGAAGCCGTTTTCAATGCCGCACTGAGATGTGGCAAGGCGCTGGAGATAAACGCCATCCCCGACCGCCTGGACCTCAAGGACCTTCATGCCTACCGCGCCCGTGAGCTCGGCGTAATGCTGGTTATCGGCACCGATGCCCATGCTGTCTCTCACCTCGGTTTTATGAAATTCGGCATCGGCCTGGCCCGCCGCGCCTGGTGTCAACCCAAAGATATACTCAATACCAGGCCGCTTAGTGAAGTGCTTGCCTATTTGAGAAAAAGATGAGCGCCCATGGATTCTGAAATGGTAAAGCGGGAAACCGCGACTGCAGACGACGCCCGCGCCGTCCGGCATCTCAAGGCCGAGATAAAGGCAAACAAAGCCTGGTATCCCGCCCTGCTCGCGGCTATCAGTATGTGGCGCAGCCCGGAAGAGGAGTATAACGGCGAGCGCTATCTCTACCTGATAGGCGGGCAGGCCTTCGACTGGCTGCGCCTGGCGGAGAGGCTGTGTGATGAGATAAAAGACATGGTGCCCCAAGATGAGCTTACCGGCCTTTTGTTCTTCGACCGTCCGCCGGTCAGTCTGACAGATGCGGAATTCAAGCAGGCGCTGGGGTCGGCCAAGTACCGCGCTTACCTGAATTTCCTTTATGGTGTCTTGGTTGAGCAGGCGCTGCTGATGGCCAGCATCTACGAGGTGAGGAAGGCCAGCATTGTCCCGTTAAAGCCCGAGGAGGAGGCAGCCAGGGCCTACCGCAGGGTTTACCATGCGGAACTGGCTGACCTGCTTGACGCTTTCCAGAAGGAGATGAAATATCCGCACCGCAAGTCCCTGACTTTAACCGAAACGAAAGAATTCACCTACTGGCTGTTTAAATACCGTGTCAAGACCAGTGAAAAGTCCAGGATTGCCAGCGATACCAAGAAAGCCCTGGCGCTGATGTACCGCAAGATGACCGGCCGCAGCGTTTAAGCGAGCTGCTTGAGCTCGGCTTGCATGCGCGCAACCTTGTCTTCGTATTCTTTCAGGCGGCTCTTTTCCTTATCGATTACCGCGGGCGGTGCTTTGGAGGTGAACTGGCTGTCGGCCAGGCGCCCGCTGAGGCGGCTTATCTCACGCTCCAAAATCTCCATCTCCCTGGTTAGGCGCGCCTTCTCGGCTTCGGCGTCCACCATTCCGGCCAGTGGTATGACCACGTCGGCGTCCTTCAGCACGTAGACCATGGCCTTTTCTGTGTTGGCCGGGCGCTGCCCGCGCGGCAGGATGCTCAGCGGCCTGGTTTTGGCCAGTGTCTCGATAATGGCACTTTTGGCTTTGAGGTCAGACTGCAGGCTGCCGGCATAAACGCTTGATTCCACCCACTTGCCCATCTCCACCTTGTATTCGGCGCGGGCGTTGCGTATGGTGCGCACCACCTCCATCACCGTTTCCATGACCTGCTCTGCCTCAGGGTCAAGCAGCTTATCGTTGGCCACGGGGTACGGGGCGATTATCAAGGCGGGGGCTTTGAGCGTATCCTCGGGCAGGCGCTCCCTGAGGTTCTGCCAGAGCTCCTCGGTGATAAAGGGCATGAAAGGGTGCAGCAGGCGCAGGGACGTTTCCAGGACGAAGGCCAGCACGGGCATCGGCGTGTTGGACTTGCCCAGCCTTTGCTTGCATATCTCGATATACCAGTCGCAGAATTCTCCCCACAGGAAGTCGTGTATCTCCTTTTCCGCCTCGCCGAACTGGAAGCCTTTCATCATGGTATCGACTTCCCCTACTAAGTGGTTCAGCCTGGAGACTATCCAGCGGTCCTCGGTCTCCTTCAGCTTTTTCAAGCCACAGTCCGTGAAGGCCTGCGCCGTGACGGGTTCCGCCTCCAGCGCTTTAAGCACGAACCGCCCCGCGTTCCACAGCTTGTTGGCAAAATTGCGTCCCGCCTCCAGGCGGTGCTGGCCCATATTCAGGTCGTTGCCGGGCGCCGTGCCGGTGGTCAAGGCGAAACGCAGTGCATCGCAGCCGAACTGGTCGATGGCGGTCAGAGGGTTGAGCACATTGCCCTTCATCTTGCTCATCTTCTCGCCCTTTTCATCGCGTATCAACCCGTGCAGGTAAACTGTGCGGAAGGGCACGTCGCCGGCGTCCTCGATGCCCATCATAATCATGCGGGCCACCCAGAAAAAGATTATATCGTAGCCCGTCTCCATCACCGAGGTGGGATAGAAATACTTGAGGTCTTCCGTCTGGTCGGGCCAGCCCAGCGTGGAATGTGGCCACAGGCCGGAGCTGAACCAGGTATCCAGTACATCGGGGTCCTGCTCAAGCTCGCTGCTGCCGCATTTGCCGCATTTGGTGGGGGTATCGATAGACGCGGTCATTTCTCCGCATTTCCCGCAGTACCAGACCGGTATGCGGTGGCCCCACCAGAGCTGGCGGCTGATGCACCAGTCGCGGATATTCTCCATCCAGCTCAGGTAAATTTTAGTGAAACGCTCGGGGATTATCTGAATGCGCCCGTCCCTGGCCGCCTCCATAGCAGGCGCGGCCAGCGGCGCGATTTTAACGAACCACTGCTTGCTGACCTGGGGCTCGATAACGGTCGAGCAGCGGAAGCAGTGAGGTATGGCGTGAGAGTAGGGCTCGATCTTCTCCATCAACCCGGCCTTCTCGAAATCCTCCACCACCTTCTTGCGCGCTTCAAACCTGTCCAGGCCTTCATAGGGGCCGGCGTTGCCGTTCATAGTGGCATCCGGGTTGAGGATGTGTATGACCGGCAGATTGTGTCTCTCTGAGATTTCGAAGTCCACCGGGTCGTGGGCCGGTGTGACCTTGACCATGCCCGTGCCGAAGGTCCTGTCGATGGCCCCGTCGACTATGATGGGGATTTCCCTGTTGATAACCGGCAGGATAACCTTTTTGCCGATCAGGACGCTATAGCGCTCATCCTCGGGATTAACGGCTACCGCCACGTCTCCTAAGTAGGTTTCCGGGCGGGTGGTGGCCACGGTTATGTAGCCGCTGCCGTCCGCGTAGGGATATTTCATATGCCACATGTTGCTGGTGAGGTCCTTGCTCTGCACCTCCAGGTCCGAGAGCGCCGTCCTGCACCTGGGGCACCAGTTGATGATGCGCTCGCCGCGGTAGATCAGGCCCTTGTCATAGAGCCGGACGAAGGCCGTCTTGACCGCTTTGACCGGTCCGTCGTCGAGCGTAAAACGCTCGCGTGACCAGTCGCAGGAGGCGCCTAAGCGCTCGTGCTGGTGCGTGATGGCGCTGCGGGACTTATTGGCCCAGGCCCAGGTACGTTCCTCGAACTTTACCCTGCCTATCTGGTGGCGGTCGAGGCCCTCTTTGGCCAGTTCCTTTTCAACCACGACCTGTGTGGCAATGCCTGCGTGGTCGACTCCCGGTAGCCAGAGGGAGGGGTCGCCCAGCATCCGGTGCCAGCGCGTCATAATATCTTCAAGAGTCGCTGTCAGCGCGTGGCCGACGTGGAGTTCGCCGGTCACGTTGGGCGGCGGCATGATGATGGTGAAGGGTTTCTTCTTCGGGTCGATTTTCGGCTTGAAGTAGCCGCCCTCCATCCATTGTCTATACCGATTTTGCTCGACCTCTTTGGGTTCGTAGGCTTTAGGAATTTCAATCATGTTTTACCCCATGTTCCATTAAATACCATTGTCAGATTTGGCCAACTTGAATGCCCAGTCGGATGAGGACTGTTTCATGGACTGGGGAAGATTATTTCATTTTGCTCCATGAGAACGAAAATCAAAGTATCTACTTATTAAGTAAAGCTCCAACGCTATCTAATATCCTGTCTGCCACCTCGCCCTTGGGCAGGAGGGGCAATTCCTCAGTCTTGCCTTTGCTATCTATGATCGCGACGCGGTTGGTTTCGGTGCCGAAGCCGCAGTCTTTCTCGGTGATGTCGTTGGCCACGATCATGTCCAGGCCTTTTCTCTTCACTTTATCCCTGGCGTTGGCTACCACGTCGTGGCTCTCGGCGGCGAATCCGACGCGGATGAAAGCACCCTTGACCTGGGCCAGGATATCAGGGGTTTTCTCAAGCTCGAGCGTGAGATCGGACAGGTCAGCCCGTTTTATCTTCTTGTCCGCTTTCTTAAGGGGCCGGAAGTCGGCCACTGCCGCGGCCATGATGAGTGCGTCGGCCCCTTTAACCGCCGATTGCACGGCTTTGAGCATTTCCTCGGCCGTATTGATATCAATAACTTTAATGCCGGGCGGTTTGTTCAGGGCGGTGGGCGCGCTGATCAGTGTTACCGCTGCGCCGCGGTTGCGGGCGGCCTCGGCAACAGCATAGCCCATCTTGCCGGTAGAGCGGTTGGTCAGGCAGCGCACCGGGTCCACCGGCTCCTGGGTTCCACCGGCCGTAATCACGATGTTTTTACCCGCCAGGTCGCCCTTCCTGCCCAGCGCTTGCAGGGTAATGCCGTATATCTCATCCAGCCCGGTCAGGCGCCCCGGTCCCAGCTTGCCCGAAGCCAATCTTCCGTAGGCCGGGCCGACAAAGGTAAAGCCGCGCTTTTTTAATTTTGCGACATTCTCCTGCGTAACGGTGTTGGCCCACATGTTATCGTTCATGGCCGGCGCAATGACTACCGGAGCTTTGGTAGCCAGTACCGTGCAGGTGAGCATGTTATCCGCCATCCCGCAGGCTATCTTGGCGATGGTATTGGCCGTTGCCGGCGCTATTAAAACAACGTCGGCGGCCTCTGCCAGCGCCACGTGCTCAACGCTGAACTCCGAGGCAATGTCCCACATGGTGGTGACCACCGGCCGTCCCGTGATATTGCGGAAGGTCAGGGGTGTAATGAACCTCTGTGCCGATTCGGTCATGATGACATCCACGCGGAAGCCGTCTTTGGTAAAGCGGCTGGCCAGCTCTGCAGCCTTATAGGCGGCAATGCTGCCCGTCACGCCGAGGACGATCGTTTTGTTTTTCGTAGCCATGTTTTGTTCTTTTCGGGCGCAGCTAAAGCAACGCCCCTACGGCTTTCCTCTTTTCGGGCGCAGCTAAAGCAACGCCCCTACGGTTTAGCCTCTATTCATGTTATAGATCAGGCGCAGCCCGATCAAAGTTAAATCCGAATTGACTATATCAATAGCCTTGGTTGCACGCGTGGTAAGGGCGGCGAAGCCCCCGGTCGCTACCACCTTGGCCTTCTCATCCAGTTCGGCCTGTATGCGGGAAACGAGCCCTTCTATCAGCCCGATATAGCCGAAGACGATGCCGGACTGCATGGCCGCCACGGTATTCCTGCCGATGGCCTTCTTGGGCAGCGCCAGTTCGATCCTGGGCAGTACGGCGGTTCGGGTGAACAACGCCTCTGTAGCTATGGCGATACCCGGGGCGATAGCGCCACCGATGTACCTGCCGTCCTTGGAGACGACATCAAAGGTGGTTGCTGTGCCCAGATCAATAACTATAATAGGCCCGCCGTAAAGCTGGTGGGCGGCGACGGCGTTGACGATACGGTCCGGGCCTACCTCCCGCGGGTTATCCATATCGATGCGTACACCGGTCTTTATGCCCGCCTCCACTATCAGCGGCGCTTTCTTAAGGAAACGCTTGCAGACCTCTTCAAAAATGATCAGCAGGGGCGGCACCACGCTACAGGTGACGACATCCTTTAGCTTTGCGGCCGAGATGCCCTGCCGTTCCATCAGCGAGAACATGAGGTTGGCGTATTCATCGGGCGTGCGGTGGATAGCGGTTGATACCCGCCAGGTAGCCTTGATGGTCTCACCATCGAAAATACCGAACGTAACATTAGTGTTGCCTATATCAATCGCTAACAGCACAGCATCTCATTATGACATAAATGAAGATGCAAATAAAAGCGTCATTGACGTAGGGGCTTCAGGTCCGCCCGCCTCATGGATATTTACCTGTCTGCCTGACAGACGGGGCTGAAGCCCCGTCTCTACGACTTTAGCTTTTTGATCACCTTTGGCAACACGGTCAGCAGGTCGCTGGCCAGCATACCGGTATCACCAAGCTCATCCCTCACGATTTCGGCGGCGGCGGCGTGCAGGTAAACCCCCAGCGAGGCGGCGTCGAAGGGAAGAATGCCCTGTCCCGCCAGTCCGGCAATCGCACCGGCCAGCACATCGCCGGTCCCCGCCGTGGCCAACCCGGCGTTGGCGGCATCGCTCACCCTTGCCCGGCCCGACGGTTCGGCGATTATGCTGAAGGCGCCCTTAAGTACTACTATCTTGTTCCAGACGGAAGCGGCTTTGCGGCATACTTCCAGCCGGTTGCCCTGTACCTCGTCAATGGATATTTTCAGCAGCCTGGACATCTCGCCGGCATGGGGAGTGATAATAGTGTCCGCAGGAAGCTGTTCCCACCAACCGTCTATTCCCGACAGGATGTTGAGCGCGTCCGCATCCAATATCATTATGGGACGCCTCTCCGGTAGGCCGGTCAGCACGCTGCGGACGAAGTTTTTGGTGTGGGGATGCTGCCCCAGGCCGCAGCCCATCAGCAGGACGCGGTAATATGGCAGGATGCTGAGTATAGCGGATGCCGCCTTTTGCGACAGTGTGCCCTTTGCGGTTTCCGGGAGCGGCGCATAGGTGATCTCGGTGAGCTTGGCAGCTAATATAGGCTGCAGGCTTCTGGCGGTGGAAAGGGTTACTACGCCCGCTCCCACCCGCGCGGCGCCCATGCAGGCCAAGTAGGCAGCGCCTATATAGTTCTCCGAACCCACCACGGCCAGCACCCTGCCGAAGGTTCCTTTATTAGCGCTGGCCGGGCGTGCGGGCAGGACTGTGCCGGCCCAACCCGCGGTCATCAGCTCCGTTTGAATGCCATTGCTTAATTCAGCGGGGATGCCTATATCCGCGATAACCAGTTTACCGGCTTTCTCCGCCCCCGGGAAGTTGTAGAGCCCGGGCTTGGGCAGTCCCAGTGTTATGGTCAGGTCAGCCTGCAGGCAGCCCGGGTCAACCGCTCCCGTATCGGCGTTCAAGCCGGTAGGGATGTCAATTGCCGCCACCACCAGCGCAGGCCGCCGTTTTTTCTCAGCATTGAGCAGGTTGAGGATCTCTTTGAAGCTGCCTTCGAGGGGGCGGGCCTTGCCCGTGCCGAGGATGCCGTCAATGACCACGGCGCTTGCGGAAACCAGTTTTTTCAGCTTCGCGAGTTTTGCGTCTTTTACAAGCTGAAAAACAGGGATGTCGAGTTCTTCAATGCGTGACAGGTTTTTGTCTTCACCTGTGCGGACGCTCATCAAGAATACGATTACATTTGCACTCCATTCATGCAGACAGCGCGCCGCTACCAGTGCATCGCCGCCGTTGTTGCCCGGACCCGCCAGAGCGAGGATGGTTTTGCCGGCTGTGTAATCTAAGAAACGGTGGATAGACTCGGCTACCGCCCGGCCGGCGTTTTCCATGAGGAAGCCGGTGGCAATGCCGGACGCGGCGGCCCTGCGGTCTATTTCCCTCATTTGCTCAGCTGTCACTATTTTCATGCGCTTACTCCCCGGGGTTTTCCGGTGGCCTGCTGAAATCATACAACTTCTTTTTCATGGCCTGCCAGTGCGTACCCCTCCAGTAAATACGGCCGCAGAGCGGGCATGCCATGTATTGCTCCTGTTTTTCGTAGACCCGTGGCGGCACCATTTGAGCAACATCGGTCTTCTCTATATAGTGCAACTCCGTATTACATTCCAGGCAGCGGGTGAAGGGTTTGTATTCGTTGTTGAGGTGTAAAATTCCGATTATATCCCGCATTTGCTTTTCAGGTTCGGAGTCTTTCAAAAGCAAGGCCCGTACCCTGCCCGATGTGACCGCCCTTCTTTGCATAAACCCGGTGTCCCTGGTTATGACGGTCCTGCCCTGCGCCAGCCCAATCTTAACCATCTGGCCGTCGTCCGGTTCATCGAAAAGGAGCGTGTCATAGCCCATCATGCGCAGCCACCTGGCTATCTTGCCTGCGTTTGCATCTACGATAAACTTCGCTTCCACGTCCACCCAAATTCTATGCCCTCTTCAGTCTGCCCGCAAGGGGTTGAAATTCGTACCGTAATCATAAGTATCCAACTTTTCGGCTTTCTTGAGGTACCCGACCAGGAAATAGGTCAGCGGCGTAGCTAAAGCCTCGTAAGCGGTTTTCAGCAGCCAATGCCAGAAAATCATAGTGATTATCACTTCGGGGGAAAGTACGCCGGCGAAGCTTACACCGAGCACAATAACGGTATCGACACCCTCGCCTGCTATAGTTGATCCTATGGTGCGCATCCATAGCCACTTGCCCCTGGTGAGCAGCTTCATTTTGGCCATTATGTAGGAATTGACAAACTCGCCCGCCAGGTAGGCCAGGAATGATGCGGTTAAGAAGCGGGGTGTATTGCCTAATATGCGGTCGTAAGCGGCCTGGGCCTCGAATATTGAAGCCGGCGGCAGGATGCCCACCACCCATATGGCGATGACCAGCAACAGGTTGCAGAAAAAACCCAGCCAGATAACGCGCCTGGCCTGGCTGTAGCCGTAAACCTCGGTCAATACGTCGCCGAAGATATAGCTGAGCGGGAAGATAACTATGGCGGCCGGCAGCGTCATACCGGCAACGGATACCTGCTTGACGATGAGGATATTGGCGGCCAGCAGGCAGGTTACGAAAAGTGTGGTGATGAATACAAATCTGTAAGAGTAAGTCACTTCCGGATACTCCCGAGGGTCTATTAAATCCAGTTCTCACGCAGCTTCAATATACCCTATTATCGACTATCTTTTTAGCCTCCTGGGGTATGGAGCCCGCGGGCAGATATTCTACCCGGTCAAATCTCACCCTGCAGGTTTCCTGGAAATCCTTACGCAGCGCTTCTATCCATTGCTCGCGTTCCGCCGGTTGACTGCCGAGTTCCACCTGCAGCAGCATCTCGTCGCGGTTATCCTGCCGTGTAACGATAAGCTGGTATACTGATATCTGGGGATAGCGCGAGATGACCTCGTCGGTTTGCCGCGGGTGCACGAACATGGCGCGCACCCTGACCGCTTCCCCGCTCCTGCCCATTATCCTGGGCAGCCTGGGAGTGGTGCGTCCGCACGCGCACTTAGCGGTGATGAGCATGGACAGGTCGCCCGTACCGAAGCGGATAAGCGGGTAAACTTCGTCGAACGGCGTGACCACCACCTCGCCCATCTCGCCGGGCGGCAACACCTGCCCGGTCGCGGGGTCGGCGATCTCAACGATCATATCGGTGCTGACATGCATCCCGGCATTCTCATCACAGGAGACGGCGATGATGCCGGTATCCGCGGTCACATAGACGTCGCCCCCGATGCAGCGTATGCCGTATTTTTCGCTGAATGTACGGCGCAACTGGTCACCGCCCATCTCGCCGAACACCAGGGCATATTTCAGGTTGAAATCTTTTTTAAAGTCGTAACCCTGCTCTTCGGCCCTTTTGATGATGGAGGCCAGGAAGGAAGGCGAACCCGCGAAGCAGGCTGCCTGCAGGTCGCGCATCACCTGCATCTGCAGGTCGGTATTGCCCGGGCCTGCCGGGAAAACCGTGAACCCCATATTTTTCAATACTGTGTCCATGATCATGCCGGCCGGTGTGATTTGATAGGCCCAGGCATTGATGGCGATCAAGCCAGCGCCGATACCCGGGCTGCCGAAGGTGTTTCTTACCCGGCGCTGGGGGTCGTAAATGGGGCCCGGCGACTGGTAGACATGGCCTACCCGGTTAAGGGGCACGGCAAGATAGCCGCCGAAGGGGGGACGCTCTTTCTGCAGCCTGATCAGGTCGTCTTTCCTTAAGACGGGAATACGGGGCAGGTCAGATATGCCCTTGATATCGTCCGGCTTCAAGCCTGCTGCATCAAGGCGTGCCTTAAAACCGGGCGCGTTCCGGTAAGCGTATTTGACTAACTGCTGCAACTTTTTCGACAGCCGCTTTTCCCTATATGCTGCCGGCAGCCTTTCCAGGGATTCGTCATGCGGGAACATGTCACGTTTTTCCGCCATCTTGCCATCATCTCCGCTTTTTACCGCATTATAGCACAGCGCATCCAGCCTGAAGCTGTACAGGCGGCAGGATTTGTAATGGAATGATCAAACGGCTATATTGATATCAGTTAGAGGTGTAGCTATGAAGGCATTATCGATAGGCAAAATAAGGGGGCTGCAGCAGATTTCCACGGCAGCCGGGCATTTCATCATGTGTGCCATGGACCACAGGTCCGGCCTGATAACCATGATGGAGGACGCGCAGCATGAAGTGCCCGGCTATGCTGAGATAGTACAGTTGAAATTGGATATGTGCTCTACCATGGGCGCCTTTTCCAGTGGCATACTGCTCGACCCGGAATACGGGGCTGCCCAGTGTATCGCCGGCAATGCGCTGAGCGGCCATACGGGGCTGCTGGTCAGCATCGAGGCCACCGGTTATCAGAAGGATCCCACCGGGCGCCTGACAACTTTGCTCAAGGGCTGGAGTGTGGAGAAGATCAAACGCATGGGGGCCTCAGCGGTAAAGATACTGGTTTATTACCGGCCTGATATCAAGAAGCTGGCGGCCAAACAGCTCAAGACCATAGCCGGTGTGGCGGCGGATTGTAATAAATACGATATCCCGCTGCTGGTGGAGCCCAAGACCTACCGTGTTGAAGGCGAGGTTATGGATTCGTCCGAATTCGCGCGCAAGTTGCCGGAGATGGTCATCGAGACCGCCAGGCAGATCACGGAGTTGCCAGTTGATGTGCTGAAAGCGGAGTTCCCCGCCGATGCGAAATATGAAAAAGATGCGGCCAAGCTGGCCGGGTACTGCCAGGGATTGGATGCAGCTTCACGCATCCCCTGGGTAATCCTGAGCGCCGGCGTGGATTATGAGACTTTCAAACAGCAGGTGACCATAGCCTGCCGGGCCGGGGCGTCGGGTTTCCTGGGCGGCAGGGCCGTCTGGCAGGAGGCGCTGGAGATAAGCGGCAGGCCTGAAAGGCTGAAGTTTTTCCGGGATATTGCGGGCAGCAGGCTGAAGGAGCTATCCAGGATCACCGCAGAAAACGCTAAACCCTGGTTTGCCAAGATTGGGATAAAGGAATCTGACATTGCTCCTACCGGGCCCGGCTGGTACCGCAATTATTAAAACTGCCATGACCACTCTACCGGCGCAGGGCATTCCCCTGCGTAAAACTAAAATCGTCTGCACTATGGGCCCCAGCAGTATCGCTCCTGCCGTTGTTAAAAGTCTTCTCGAAGCAGGGATGAATGTTGCGCGCATCAATGCATCGCATGGCACTATGGAGGAGCATGCGCAATACGTGGAGATCCTGCGGCGTGAAGCTAAGAAAAAGAAGCTGCCACTGGCGCTGCTGCTGGACCTGCCGGGTCCCAAGGACCGCACCGGCAAGGCCAAGAAAGGCGGCATCAAGCTGCGCGAAGGCGCTGATTTCCTGCTGACTACGCGCGACGTCCTGGGCGATGAATCACAGGTTTCCGTCGACCTGCCGGAGTTGCCGAGGCACGTTAAGCTGGGACAGACCATTTTACTGGATGACGGAGCGATCAAGCTCGAAGTGAAATCCATCAGCAAAGATGCTGTCAAGTGTACGGTCGTTGCGGGAGGCAGGCTGTTCGATAATAAAGGTGTTACTGTCCCGGGCGTGACCTGGGACATCGATGCGGTTACGGAGGAGGACTGGCTTCACCTTGATTTCGCGGTTAAGCAGGACATCGACTTCGTGGGACTCTCCTTCGTCCGCAGTGCTGCGGATGTGGTCAAGGTCAGGGAATTCCTGTTACAACAGGGTTCCAAGGCCAAGATAATAGCTAAAATCGAAAGGCTCGAGGGCCTCAATAATTTTGACGAGATAAGCGAGGCCGCCGACGGGATAATGGTGGCACGCGGCGATCTCGGTGTGCAGATACCGATTCAGCGCGTTCCCATTGTGCAGAAAGATCTCATCCGCAAGAGCAATCACCTCGGCAAACCGGTGATTGTTGCCACCCAGATGCTCGAATCCATGGTTGATTCTCCCATGCCCACCCGCGCCGAGGCGACGGATGTTGCCAACGCCATCTTCGACGGGGCCGATGCCATCATGCTGTCCGAGGAAACTGCCATCGGCCATTACCCGGTGGAAACCGTGCAGATGATGTCGCTTATCGCACTTGAGGCTGAAGCCGCGCTGCCGTATGAAGAAAACTTCGCCAGCAAGGGCAAAGATTTGCAGCCGCTCACGGACGATGCCATCAGCTACGCGGCCTGCCACGTAGCTGCCCAACTCGGAGCCAAAGCTGTTATCGCCTATACCGCTTCCGGCAGCACAGCCAGGCGGGTATCCAAGTACCGTCCCCGTACGCCGATACTGGCCATCACGCCCAATGTATCCACACAGAGACAATTGTCCCTGTCCTGGGGCGTGACTGCCCTGAAGGTCCCGGAGCCCAAAATGATTCTCAATATGTTTTCACAGGCGGCCACCGCCGGGAGCGAGTGCGGGCTGTGCAAAGAGGGTGACCTGGTGGTGGTAACGGCCGGCCTGCCGATGGGCAAATCCGGCAGCACCAACATGCTTAAAGTTGAGAAGATATAGGTGATAGCCACAGTAACCCTGAACCCGTCCCTGGACCGCCACGTGGCTGTGGAAAACCTGGTGCTGGATGATACCAACCGCTGGGTCAGTTTCAAGAGCGAGCCGGGAGGTAAGGGAATCAACGTGTCGCGCGTTATCTGTGAGCTCGGCGGCCGGGCGGTTGCCTATGGTTTCATGGGTGGGGTTGACGGCAGTTCCCTCAAGAATATTTTGAAGCATAAAGGCGTGCCCTGCGATTTTACCTCTATCAGGAACGAGATACGCAGCAATTTCATCATCACTGATCTCAAGACCCACTGCCAGACCAGGATATCGGCGCCCGGTCCCAAAGTATCGGATAGCGAGCTTAAAAAACTGGTAGATAAGATTACCTGCATCAAGCCTAAACCCCGGTACATGGTTTTCGCCGGAAGCGTTCCGCCCGGCGTGCCCTTCTACATTTACAGGGAGCTTATCGGGAAAATGAAAGGCCTGGGAATTACCACCGTACTCGACTCAGCCGACCTTTGGCTGCAGGAAGGCATACAGGCCAAACCGGACATTATCAAGCCCAATGTCCGCGAGGCGCAGACTGCCACAGGCAAGGAACTGCATACGGAGGAGGACATTATCCAGGCGGTCAAGTCTTTTATTAGCGGCGGAATAGGGATAGCAGCCATTTCCAGGGGCAAAGATGGGATGATAATCGGTGATAAGGACTCTATTTTTAAGGTGGTGCCTCCCGATGTGCAGGTCATGAGTACAGTGGGGGACGGCGATTCCACCGTGGCGGGCCTGGTGCTCAAGCTGAGTCAGGGCGGCAGCCTCGAAGAGGCCTCACGCCTGGGGGTGGCGGCCGGCACAGCGGCGACTCTTACCTCGGGTACCGAGCTTTGCCACAAGGAAGATGTGGAGAAGCTGCTGCCGCAGGTTAAGGTTGAGAGGCTGTTGTCTTAGGTTGGATAATTAAGCGCGCACAGATTCATTAAATTTGCGTCTGTGAGTTGACGCACCATTCAGGTTGAGTAATAATAAAACGTAATTATGTTTTTATGCTTTTATGCATGTAAGGAGGAAGGCTATGAGCCGAAGGATGACAGTTATATTCCATGATGAAGACCTATACACCGGTTTGAAGATTGAGGCGGTGAAACGCCGTCTGTCGGCCAGTGATTTGATAGCGGAAGCGGTAAAAGAATTGCTGGAAAGCAGGGAGGACTTCAAGTTAATTCCAGTTATTGAGGAATCCCGGGCTGAATATAATAAAAAGGGCGGGCGAACATGGGATGAGGTATCCAGAGATTTAAAACAGCATATTGAAAAGCGGGATAAGAAAAAAATAGCTGCGTTTTGAAGCTATGAATAATTCCGCAAAATATACCATACGGGTGACGCCTTCCGCGGAGAAGGATATCGATAAGCTTATAAAACACATTCAAATCAGCGATTTTCATCGCATCGATAATAAGATTAGATTACTTGCCAGCGATCCGAGACCAAATGGTGCCCGTAAAATCAGGACAAGGGCCGTGGAATACCGTATGAGGGTCGGAAAGTTTCGAGTTGTTTATGAAGTCGATGATACTAATAAACTTATTCTTATACTACATATAGCAAGACGAAGTGAAACTACCTATAGTTGATTAGGTAATGTGAAAGGGTGCTTTGCCAATTATAAAATTGTTTTCGTACCCGCGCTGTTGAAGAAGAAGGCGCCTTCGAATTCATGTGCCAGGATGGCGGCGGATTTGAGACCGGTGCAATGAGAGGCGCCCAGCTTTTTAATATTGAAACCCTTTAGAGCCTGGATGGTTGATTGCATCTGCTCCTTCTCCGCGCTAATGAGGTGTGTCCCGCCGATAACTGCATAGATTTCCTTAATTCCCATGACCTTCTGCGCATGTAGCAAAGTATTGACGATTCCCCTGTGCGCGCAGCCGAGCAATAGCACCAGACCCTGATCCGTTTTTATGATGATCCCCATGTCATCGGCCAGTTTATCCTGAACTTGTGACTCTCCCTCTTTAACATGCAGGTCCTTGTCGATTTTCTCGAAATCCACGCTGATCTCTACCTCGCCGGTGGTCAGCACGTTCTCGCTCAGCTTGACCGGCTCATTCGTCAGGTTGAAGCGGGCACCCAGGGCTTCAAGCTCTTCGCGCGGAAAAGGGATGCCTACGTATTTCTCTATGAAGTCCTTGATGTAAAAGTGTTTCGGGGTGAAAATGTCGGGATGGGCGATGATCTCGATGCCGTCAGGATGCTTGCCCGATTCACGTATTTTGGTCAATGCTTCTTTTAGGCCACCGGTGTGGTCGTAATGGCCGTGGCTCAGCACAATCTTATCCACAGAACCAATATCCACTCCCAGCGCCGAGGCGTTCTTGGCTATCATAGCCGTCGGGCCGGTATCAAAAAGTATTTTCTGCCCGTCGGCTTCCACCAGCAGGCTCTGGCCCCATTCCCCTATGGTGAAAGGTGTCCCCGCGGTGTTCTCGACAAGTGTCGTTACAGTAATCGGCATGTCAACCTCCCAGATATTTTATTCAAAGGCCGTTTATAATTTTAGCGAATTGAGCCAGGTCCCGCACTGCCGCAGGGTCTCCCGATTTGCCTTCACGGTCTAAGTAATAGGCGCGTATGCCGATGCTGGCCGGCTCCAGACAGTCGAACTGCAGGTGGTCGCCGACATGTACAACCTGCTCCGGTTCAACCAGGAGCTGGCGGCACATATTTTTATAGAATTCAGTAGTTTTGACCTGCTGGAAATCAGAGGTGGATGAGAAGATGCTGCTGAAATGGTGCGCCGTATCGCGTAGCAGGTGCTTGAGAAAGGGCCGCGGCGAACCCGATGCTACGCTCAGCTTACATACCCCGTCCAGCTTTTTCAGGACGCTTTTGGTTTCGGGATAGTATTTAACCCGCGGCTGCAATCCCTCCATGGCGATATCGGCTTTGCCGAGGTCGAAGCGTGTGAACCAATATTGCACGTCGTACCAGTCGATCTGCTGGTCGCCCAGGCTGTCGTATTCCCACTTTATCTTTCGTGTGGCTTCCTCAAAGCTCAAGTCCCACCTTTCGGCATAGCGCTGCGGTATCATCTCGAACCAGATGGCATAGCTGAAATCGGTGGTGACCAGGGTGCCTTCGACGTCGAAGGAGACCACTTCGATAGCATTTTGCGTAATCTTCATGCTTTCCGATTGTATCATTTTATTTTCCAGCATGTGGCGGCACGATGATTTCCCCGCTTTATAAACAGGCGTTACAATTATAACAATATGGATCTGGCCAAACTTAACAGCTATTACTTTGAGACCGGACCTATCCGGCCGCCCAGCGAGGCCTACTCACTGTTAATCAGGGCCACGCGTAACTGTCCCTGGAACCGCTGCTCATTCTGCCAGACCTATAAAGGCCAGAAGTTTACTTTGCGTTCCGCGGAAGATGTGGTAAAGGACATCGGGACTGCCAGGCAGATCGTGGATGGCATCACCGAACTCGGCCGGGAGCAAGGATATGGCGATAGGCCCCGGGAACTGTCGGCCTATATTCATGGCATGGTTACCAATAACGACTGCGTCAGGCAGGTGGCACTCTGGCAATGGGCGGGAGGAACCTCCGCTTTCCTGCAGGACGCAAACAGCATCATTATGCGGCATCCCGACCTGCTGAACGTGGTATCCACGTTAAAAGAAACTTTCCCCGGGCTCAACAGGATTACATCCTACGGCCGCTCCAAGACTGCCGCAAAAAAGAGCGTGGAAGAGTTCAGGGAACTGCGTGAGGCCGGGCTGTCGCGCATCCATATCGGCATGGAGAGCGGCTCGGATACGGTGCTTCAGTTTGTTGATAAGGGGATGACCGCTGCTGACCATGTTAAAGGCGGTAAAAATATCCGCGAGGCCGGCATCGAGCTTTCGGAGTACTATATGCCCGGTCTCGGCGGCAGTCAATGGTCCAGGGAGCACGCTGAAGAGTCCGCACGCGTATTGAGCGAGATAAACCCTGATTTCGTCCGCTTGCGCACTTTGATGATGGGCGAGACGTTGCCCATGTGGTCCATGGTGCAAAGCGGGGAATTCGTCATGCCAAGCGAAGATGAGATAATGCGCGAGATAGGCGGTTTCATTGAGGAACTCGATTTCACAGGTGAATTGAAGAGCGACCACATATTAAACCTGCTGCCCGAATTGGAAGGCAGGTTTCCTGATGCCAAGCAGGCCTGCTTGGATACAGTCAATCGCTACCTGGCCCTGCCCCTCAGGGAAAGGCTCAATTACCGGCTGGGCAGGAGGTCCGGGCTCTACGAGAAACTTAACGATATTTACGACGCGGAGAAGTACCGGCGCATAGATGAAGCTATGTCCCGTGTGGGCGCTAATACGTCGGAGAAGGTCGATGAGCTGATTGATGAGATAAAAAAGCGCTTCATTTGAGCGTGATAATATGTTAGTATATAGTGCCCCGGGGTTCGAAAGAATCCCAGTCGCCGTGTTATTAGATGAAAGGATACCGCAACTTATTTACATGGGACACGTTATTAGAACTTAAAGGAGAGAAATGAAAAAGATCACATATTTATTTGCAGTGGCAGTATTAGCCATGATTTTGCCCGCCTGCGCTCCGGCGCAGCCGGTACAACTGCACCCGGTTAAAGGCGAATTCGTAGAAGCGCAACTGGGTGAAAGCGCCCAGACCTTGAACTGGATCATCGCCACGGACCAGGGCGCATCCAAAAGGTATGCCAGTTTCATGGTGGAACCCCTGGCAGTTTTCAATAACCAGTACAAGGTGCAGTTGAGGTGCCTGGCCAAGGACGTGGAGGTTTCGGCTGACGGGCTGGTATATACGGTGACCATCAGGGATGACTTGAAATGGTCGGACGGCACGAAAGTGACCGCGGACGATTACGTTTACACCCTGAAAAACATCATGCTGGCCGATTGGCTTAATTGTCCGGACAGGTCAAAGTGGGAGGAGACATTAGACGGTAATGCGGTTGCTGTGCAGCCCGAAGTTGTAAACGACACGGTCTTTAGAATCGTGCGTAAAACAGCGGATCCCAACTTCGCATATTCTATCTATGACCTGATGCCATATCCCAAGAATATCCTGCGCAATTACGAGAATAAGGCTGATGATTTCACTGCCGCTCCCGAACTTAATAACATGAGTTACTGCGGCAACCTGGGCCCCTACAGGCCCACTGCCTGGACCACGGCCGGGGGCTTTGTCATGGTGCGCAATCCTAGCTACTATTTAGACCGCGATAACGGGGCGCCCTATTTTGAAAAATATACCATCAAGCAGATGGGGTTGCAGTCGGATATAAATGACGCGCTTAACGCCGGCACAGTATCTTATGCGTATGTCGAGCCGCAGGATGCCAATGACTTCCGCAATAATAAAGATTTAAACGTCGTGACCGTTCCCACCGGCCAGTTTCTCATGGTGGCCTATAATCAGCGTGACAACGGCTGGGCCGGGCTGAAAGATGCCAGGGTGAGGCAGGCTATCTCCATGGTTATCGATAAGCCTGCAGTTATCAATGATATATTCGGCGGTTACGCCGATCCAGCCTTCAGCTTCATACCGCCGTATTCGCCCTGGTACAACGAAAGCGTGCTGCAAAAAATGGGCATGAATTCCAGCGGCGATGCACAGAAGGCCATTGACCTGATCAAGGCTGCCGGATATGAGACGAAGGATGTGGATGGCAAACAGCTTTTTGTCGATAAAGACGGCCAGCCGATCAAGCTGATCATACCTGTTGCGATGGATAGCGAGGTACAGAAAAGCGTGGCCTATATCATCGGGCAGAACCTGAGAAGTATCGGGCTGGACGTGGATCCCAAGTATCAGGTGCAGGCATTCATAGCCAAGGAGATATTTGTTAACAAGCTGCCGGGCAGCGATAAGATACCGGATTACAACAGCGGCCCGGGCGCAGTGAGCAGCCAGCCCTGGGATATGGTGATCCTGTCTTCCTACGGCGACGCCCTGACGATCGGGCGCAGCGGGATATTCTTCTCGTCCACAGGCAGGCTGAATATCTTCGGCTTTTTCGATGAAAAAGTTGATGCGCTCTATAAGCGGGCACTCTCCGCTGAGGCCATCAATCCGCAGAACCGCCAGAAAATATACGATGAACTGGCCCAGGCGATATCGGATGCCCAACCCGCCGATTTCCTCGTTTATTACAAGGATAATTTCGCGTTCCGCAGCAATATCAAAGGGGTGGAGCCCGGCATCAATATTCTGAGCAACTACCAGTTCTGGTATGGCGAATAATCCCAGGCGAAGTAAATCAGCAGCGGGGGAAAAGAAGTGTCCAAAGATACACTGATGAAGTGGATTGTAATACTGGTAGCCGTAAGCATGCTGTTAACCGCCGCGCCGGGCTGCTCAGCGCCGGCCCGCCAGGATAATACGACGGTTAATGGTCCTGGAGGCAGTACAGCAGGCAGTCAGGTCTCTGCTGCCAGCGAGGTAAAGGGCGACTTCATCGAGGGTGATGTATCCGGTGGCGAAGCCGAGACATTAAACTGGATACTGGCGGCCGATGCGTCGTCTTTTGGATATGTAGGCTATACGCTCGAATCACTGGCCGGCTACGATAACAAGTTCAATATCGTCTTGAAGTGCCTGGCAAAAGATATCGAGATATCGCCTGACGGTCTGGTATATACCATTACCATCCGCCCCGACCTGAAATGGGGCGATGGGTCACAGGTGACCGCCGATGACTACGTATACACGATGAAAAACCTGATGTTCTCCAGCTGGTTGAACTACAACTATAAGGAAGACTGGCAGGAGGAGATAGACGGGAAAAATGTTTATATCACTCCGCAGGTGGTAGATACCACTACCTTCACCATTACCCGGCAGACGGTCCAGCCGGAGTTTATTTACACACTTTATGGCTTGACACCCTATCCAAAATACATTGCGGTCAAATATGAGGGCAATGTTGATGCATTCACGCAGGCCAAAGAATTTAATGACCTCTCGTATACCGGCAACCTTGGCCCGTATAAATTCAAGGAATGGCTAAAGAATGATAAATACGTGGTTGCCAGGAACCCCGATTATTTCATGGGGAGGGAGAATGGTGGGGCGCCCTTCTTCCGGGACTATATCGTCAAAATGTTCGGCACATCGGCGGTAATGCAGTTTGCGCTCGAGGCGGGCGATATTACCTACTGCGGCATAGAGCCGCAGAACGTGGCCAAGTTCAAACTGATGGACAAAATAAATGTCTATACCGTCCCAACCACCGGGTATAACCTTATCGCATATAACCAGCGGGCCAATGGCTGGGAGGGTTTGCGCAACAAGCAGGTCAGGCAGGCCATTTCCATGGCTATCGACAAGGAAACAATCGTGAAGAAAATATACCTGGGCTATGCCGAGTCGGCTTACAGCTTTATCCCTTCCAGTTCGCCCTGGTACAGCGATGATACTGTTTTGAAGCTCGGTGTCGCTCCCCTCAATAGCAAGCAGAAGGCCATTGAGATGCTTAAAGCGGCCGGGTATGAGTATGGGAAAAATGGGGACCAGGATGTGCTGCTGGACAAGGACAGCAAGCCGGTAAAGCTGCTGCTGGTTACCACGCCGGGCAGCGACGTGGTGGAATCGATGTCGCTGCTGATCAAGCAGGAATTGGCCGCCGTCGGTATTGACCTGGAGGTCAAATGGGTGCAATGGCCTACGCTGTTAAGACAGTACATGATGAACAAAGCGCCCGGCAGCTCGCAGGAGCCGAGGTACAACAACGGCCCGGAGGCTGTCAGTGAGAACGCCTGGGACATGACGCTTATGGGGCATAATACGGATCCCAATGCTCCGTCCGGCAGTCGGGTCTTCTACGCCGCTGATGGAGGCCTCAACTCCTTTGGATTCTTCAACAGCGACGTGAATACGCTGTTCAAGAAGATACGCTCAAAAGACGGGCTGAACAAAGATGACAGGAAAAAGATGTATGCGGAGCTTGCGGGCCTGATTTCCGATCAACAGCCGGTGGATTTTCTCACCTACGGGAGGGGCAACCGCGGCTTCCAGAAGACCGTACAGGGCATCGAGCCCGGCATCAACATGGGCTATAATTACTACCTCTGGCACTTTGAGTAAACCGTAATAAACAGGATCACATCCGGGGTGTAACATCCCTCCACCGGGCGGGTATATGCGCAGCTATATTATCAAGCGTTTACTTTACAGCGTCATCATCGCCTGGGGCATACTGACCATCACCTTTATCTTGCTGCGCGTCGGCCCGACATCGCCCGTAGACAGGTATATCCTCAACATCGCTGCTAAAGGTCAGGACGTGGAATCGGTAAAGCAGGCCATCGAGGCGCGTTACGGCCTGGATAAACCGATTATCGAGCAGTATTTACTGTATATGGGCAACCTCCTGCAGGGCAAGTGGGGCTGGTCGTTCAGCGCCTCGCAGCCCGTCATGGAGCTGATCGGCTCGCACTGGATCTATTCATTCCAGCTCATCCTGCTGGCTACGATTTTTGCCATCATCCTGGGTGTCGGCCTGGGCATACTGTCGGCGGTTAAGCAGAATACGAAGATCGATTATGCCACGTCTATATTTTCTTTCATCGGCATATCTATACCGGGATTCTGGCTGGGTTTGATGCTGATAATGGTGTTCGCCGTCTACCTGCATGTTTTCAAGACGTTTTACGATACAAGTTATCCCATCTGGTCGCTGGAAAACCTGCGGCAGTTGATCATGCCGGTGCTGGCTCTGGGTACGGGGGAGCTGGCCGGCTACGTGCGCTATACGCGATCGGCCATGCTGGATAACCTCCGCAAGGAATTTGTTACCACCGCGCGCGCCAAGGGGTTATCCGAGAGGACGGTAATAGGCAAGCATGTGCTGCGCAACGCCGTGCTGCCCCTGGTGACCATCATTATGTTCGACCTGGGCAGCATCGTTTTCGGCGGGGCTTACCTTACCGAGATCATCTTCGGCATACCCGGGCTGGGACAGGTCTCCTTTAATGCTATCTTTGCCAATGATTATGCTGTGGTTATAGCGGTAACGCTGGTCGGCACCTTCATGGTGCTTTTTATCAACCTGGCCACCGACCTTATCTATACCTATCTCGACCCGAGGATCAGATATGACTGAATTGAAAACGGGGCAGGGTGGCAGGCCCCGCGTACCCTTGCGTATCAGCCGTCGCCTCTGGAGCTACTATTGGGAAAGGCTGCAGAAAAACCGGCTTTCACTGGTGGGCCTGGGATTCATCGGTTTCCTTGTTTTGACAGGTATTTTCGGCCCACTGCTGGTACAGGACCCGCAGAAAACCGATTTCAATAACCTGCCGCCCCTGGGATTCTCGATGCAGGAATCGATTAATGATATAAAAACCAATAAGATAACTACTACAGTGATTGAAGGGCGCCCCGAGCACCCGCTGGGCACCGATAGCAAAGGACGCGATATGCTGGCCATGCTGGTCTCCGGCGCCAGGATATCACTGCTGGTGGGGCTGCTGGCCACGGGCATAGCCATATTCCTGGGCACCTTTCTCGGCGTATTATCCGCTTTCCTGGGT
Organism: Chloroflexota bacterium; assembly: GCA_026389715.1. Classification (GTDB taxonomy): domain Bacteria; phylum Chloroflexota; class Dehalococcoidia; order GIF9; family UBA5629; genus CAIMUM01. The sequence continues at coordinate 342 of JAPLHK010000022.1, read as the reverse complement.
GGCTGGGTGGATAATGCCCTGATGCGCTTCACGGATATCATGATGACCTTCCCCTTCTTCCTGCTGCTGGTGCTGATTGTCTTCATCTTCGGGCCCAGCCTGGCCATTATCGTACTGGTCATCGGACTGACGGGATGGACCGGGGCGGCGCGCCTGATACGCAGCGAAGCGCTGTCGTTGCGGACAAGGGATTTTATCACCGCGTCCAAAGCCCTGGGGGCCAGCGATACGAGGGTTATCTTCAACCATCTCATCCCCAATGTCAGCAGCCTTATCATCGTGATGGCTTCGCTATCCATTCCCGGTGTGATCATGGCGGAGGCATCACTGAGCTTCATAGGG
>JAPLHK010000119.1:2407-21829 GCA_026389715.1 Chloroflexota bacterium | reverse complement strand
TTAATCTGACCATCCCACGAAGTTCCTCATTCGATAAAAGTTGAAACAACTAACGGATAACTTGCGTATGATTCCTGGCTGGTTCAATTCCATAAGTGGGCATAAGCAGTTCATCAAAACGGTTAGCTGCTGCCTCCTGCATTTACGGGGCAACATTGCTGTAGGTATCAAGGGTTATCTGTATGTACCCTAGGCTAATATAAGCCAGGGGAATTTTGGCCTTCTTGAATTGAGGCTATAATCAAGGTCACTTTTTACTTTTACTGCGTCTTCAGGATAGTGAACTCTTCCACCAAGGATATTATTGATGATCACAATCGGAGTACTCACACCTATAAACGAAGGAGCATAACCTACAACGACCCCACAGGCATTAGGCTCCTGCCAAATTATGTCTGCAGAACCTCCTATAAAATATTTACAAATTACGTCTTTGGCTTCTGTACAGAGGGTATATACTCCTGATAACTCACCAGGATGAAAATCATCAAATGTAACCTCATAAAGCACTTCATTTGTCTCTGAATCAAACGAAGTAAATGACTCATCAGTTAGCTGCATTTTGGGCATTTCTGTGGTAAGGTTTTGGCAAGCTACTATTTCCAGTAGTGTCAGCAAAGTCACTATAGCCACAGATACGACCGTATATTTAATACGCTTTCCTATCATACTTATTTTTATAGCACGAATGTAAAACAATGACAAATGAACGTGTCCATAGATGCTATAACAAGAAGTAACAAGGGCTACCCGCAAGTAAAACGATCGTCATTAGGGTTTTACGGTTTTTATGGTAAAACAATATACCCCGGTCTAAAAAACCTCAACTATCCAAAGATAGCCGTTGTTTAAGCAAGACGTTTATGGTGGCCCCCATGGCAAACAGCCATATTTACCATCAAGAGAACCAAAACCGAGATTGTTGCGCCTGTGCTTATTAACTATTCCCCTACGTTCCCCTTGAACTTGTGTCGCCGCATTCTTGAGTGGCCTGGTCAGGTATATAATTTGACAAATATGTTATAATGTATGTGTCGTAATAATGACACTATAGGAGAGTTTATGTGTCACATAAATATATAAAACGAATCCTAGGAATAAGAGAGCTTTCTGAAGAGACCGGGTTTTCCCCTCGGCAGATTCATTTCATGTCACACAAAGGTATTATCAAATCTAATGGCAAAGCACGTGGCGCTTATTACGGAGAAAAAGAAGTACAGACATTGAATACGGTGGCCCATCTCAGAAGTCTAGGTTTAGACCTGAAAACGATCAAAACTAAAATTAAACAAGAATACCAACAAAACAGCGGGTATCTTTCAAGTCGAATGGAATATTTAAAGTTTGAACTAACTTCGGGGGTAGAAATTTTTATCGATCGCGACATAGAGGTGTACTGCGGCAGTGATGGGATTAATGCGTACTTGCAAATGCTAAAGGATCAGAAGTCCATGTTGATGGCCTTCGGTTATCACAAGTACATTGAAGAGAAAGCAGCGATTGTGGGAGGTGAATGATAACAAATATGTAACGCACTACATGGAATAAGACAATGGCGAGCAAACGAAAAAATAGTCTAAAGAAGGAGTGACAACTATGGAAGGCCCAAATTTCATTATTATTAATTTTGGTCAGAGCGGTGCCCCAAATGTTGGAGGATCGGAACCTACTCCGGCTAACAGTCCGACAGGGAGTAAAAGGCCTAAGGGCGGAAGAATATTTTCGCCAACGTCACCACTTGCCCCAGAGGTAAGATTAAAAGAAATGAACAACATATTCGACACTTTACTGAACTACCAACGCTAATAATAGGGGCTGCACCTTCTGGATTATTAAGTCAAGAATCTGAAATAAACAAATCGCCAAGATTCCCAAGATCGACTACACACTTTAGAGGGTGCAGCCCGAAAAACTACCTTATGCAACTGCCAAATCTAAATAACATCATAACGGGAAATAAGCATATGAATGAAAAACAGCGCAAGTCAATGCGCATTGGCCGTCAGCCAAAGACCGAGGCAAGGGACAAGCAAACGACACAGGCGAAAAAATCGATCGCAGGGAGACAGCGAAAGCAGGCTGGAACCGAGGCCAGGTTTGATAAGTTTTCAACCATCTACGAAAAGCAGAACAGGCAGTTGATGATACCCGATGAGTGGAACTACCTGATAACCTTGCTGATAAACGGCAATATTTCGGAAGAGACCTGTTTCCAGGCCTGCGTATCCGCGTACATTTACGGCCTCGTTTGGCAGGAGTATCAGGGGATGCCACGGATCAGATCTGATTCCATGCAAAACCTGAAGGATAAGCAGAACCCAATGCGCCCGGAACTGCAAAAGCAGATCGAAGAAATCATAGAAATCAATGAGAAGAGAAATGGTGATCTAAAAAAGCATAAAAAAGTGCGGGGACTCCAACAGGAACCGGATGCCCCAGTGAAGCGTTTGGATCGATGTGAAATGAAGGATTTCATGAACTTCCTGCATCAACATAGGCAGGATATACAGCCAGGTAGGGTCTGGCGTGAAACAATGTGCCAGTTTTTTTCAGAACAGGCGAATAATTTGCCTGTCTTTGAAGCCTGCATGGAATGCTTTAGAGCAGGGGTAATTTGGCAAATGAACCGCAGGAAGTTAGAAAAATAATCGAACCCTGTCACATAAATACTAGCGAACGTAAATACGAAAACTATATGAACAACATGCCTAATTCTATGTGGAAAAGTCTCGGGTTCGAATCCTTATAAGCGCGCATCCCCCTTCGACCTACAGTACCTTTGGAGGCCTGAATATACATGCGCCTGTAGCTCAGCGGACAAGAGCATCGGTCTTCGGAACCGGGGGTCGTGGGTTCGAATCCCTCCAGGCGCGCATCTAACCAACCCCGTTTGTTAACATCTGTCTAACGTTTGTCCAAATCATACTTCATAACCTCTTCAAATTTTGCTGCCGCTGCTTTCTGTGAATCTGCTATAACATCGCTGTAAATATCTATCGTGGTCGAGTAGTTAGCAAATAGCGCCCAGTAAATGTTAAATGGTAAAATTAATAAAATTGCCTGAATGCGAATTAATATGAGAAATCCCGGATGAAATATATTTCGACAATATTGTTCATCTGTATCCTGGCAGCCGCCTGTATCGCATCAGTTACAGGTTGCCGTCCCGATATTTCGGAGGGTCCGGCGCATCTAACCATATTGCATACTAATGATACACACGCCCACCTTGATAACGTGCCCTTCAGGTGTACTCTGACCACCCGTTTGAGAAGTGAAAATGGGCAATCTGATGAATTGCTGCTGGATGCGGGCGATGTATTTGCCGGCACACCATATTTTTCGTTATATAAGGGCCAGGCCGACCTCTGGTACATGGAGTACTTGAAATATGATGCTATGTGCCTGGGTAACCACGAGTTTGACAAGGGCGATGACGTACTTGAGGCCTTTGTGAAAAATACGGATTTCCCGGTTCTCTGCGCCAATTTTAATTTCAGTAAAGCGGGTGCATTGGGCAGCCAGATACAGCCCTGGGTGATCATAGAACGAGGCCAGCATAAATACGGCGTCTTTGGCCTTACAACTGAAGAGACTGCCGAAATCGCCAAGCCAGGCCCCGAAATCGTAATAAATGACCATTTAACCTGGGCCAAAAAAGCAGTTGAGTATTTTCAGAGCAAAGGCGTCAATAAAATCATAGCTCTCACACATATCGGTTGGGATGAAGATGTCAAGCTGGCAAGCCAGGTAGAAGGCATCGATATCATTGTCGGTGGACATAGCCACACTGTCCCAGATGTTTATCCACTGGTGGTAAATAAATTCAGTGCTCCTACGGTCATTGTGCAGGCCGGGTGCTTTAACCGCTACCTGGGCTGTTTCAGCGTTGATTTTGATAGCAACGGGGTGATTGTCAGCAAGCCAAGCGGTCAATTCATAGCAATTGATAATACCATCCCACCGGATAAAACTGCTGCAGACAAGCTGGCGGGATATCAGGCGCCCATTTCCGTCCTGATGAATAAGGCGGCAGGATCCACTCAGGTTGCACTCGACGGCGAAGGTGAACACGTCCGCACCAGAGAGACCAACCTGGGCAACCTGGTTGCAGATGCCGTCCTGGATAGGGGGAGGTATGTCAATGCTGTAATTGCCCTTGTGAATGGGGGTGGCATCAGGTCGTCGTTGCCGGTCGGGGACATATCTATAGAGCAGGTTTATGAAGTGCTGCCTTTTGATAACTACCTGGTCAGCGCAGATATCAATGGCAAACAACTTCTGGGTGCCCTTGAAAATGGCGTGAGCCGGGTTGAAGGAGTTCAAGGCCGTTTCCTGCAGGTTGCAGGCATGAGATTTAGATGGGACGGAAGTGCCCTTCCCGGCAAGCGGATCATCAGCGCAGATGTTAACACGGTAGACGGTTATAAGCCGGTCGAGGCGGATAAAGTCTACCGTGTAGTTACCTCTGACTATGTTGCAAGCGGGGGAGATGGCTTTACCGATATCAAGGCTGCTGCAAACCAGATAAACCTGGCTATTCCCCTGACCGATGTGGTTTCCGAATATCTGAACCAGCACTCGCCGGTCAATCCACAGGTTGAAGGGCGTATTGTCCGAATTGATGGTCAGCAGTAAAGCCCGGGGATATTAAACGGCTCAGCACGAAACAATCCTGCCCGTAATGTTGAAACACTGCTATTTCGTTACACTGTCTATCAGGTCGCGATACTCCTGGTAGAGGCCTGCCATGGCCCCAGGCTGATCACCCAATTCCATGTAACTGCCAGTCGCTGCGGACCAGGTCGGCCATTGCGGTAATCCCTGTCCATTGGGATTCCCTGTTTTGGCATAATTAGTCCAGTATTTCATTAGTGTCTGGGAAAGCTGTCTCTCGGCCGGGACGTCAGGTACTTCCACGTTGTCGCTTTTAAAATTCTGGTATGGGAGAGAACCGATACATATAAACCTGAGAGCCGTTGGCAGCCGTTGTGTCGGCAGCATGAAGCGCTCCGGCGCTATAGCCCATCACCGTGTGCATTTTGGCGAATGCGGCTGGCACCGCGCTTTTGTCGTTGGCGGGGAACTTGGCCAGCGCAGCGGCGGCGTTATCGCCGTAAATTGACTTCATGGCGGCTGTATAGTCCTCGATAGACATTTTCTGCACCGCCGGATCAGGCAGCACAAAAATTGTACCCTCATTGAGGTTCGTGCCGATCAGCAAGGGCACCTTTTTCTGTTTTCCCGCCGTGTAGAGCGACCAGGGGTTGTCAGGAATGACCCATCCGTCGATGACGGGCTGGTATTTGCCCGTACCACTTGAGGAAGCGCTCCCGAAAGCTGCTTTCAGCAAATCGTCTGCGCTCTTTTGGCGCATGGCGGCAAGCACGTCGGGGGCAGTATCGCAGCCCAGTTTACCGGCTACGTCAAGACCCGTTTTCTCGGCCTTTGCCACCGTATTATCCGATTCCCGCGGGTACGGATCGGGAAAGGTGCCGCTCTCCGAAATTGCGCGCTGGAAAAGGCCGTCTGTCAACGGGCTGATCATGAGGTCTGTCACGCTGCGGCCTCCGGCCGATTCACCGAATATCGTGACAAGATTTGGGTTTCCGCCGAAAGCCTTGATGTTCTTTTGCACCCATTTCAGTGCCCATACCTGGTCGAGCAGGCCATAGTTTCCTGATACTCCGTGTGTTGACTCTTTACTGAGCAGGGGATGAGAAAGGAAACCGAGCGGGCCCAGCCGGTAATTAAAGGTAACCACAACGACATTTTGCCCGGCGATATTCTTGCCGCTATACATTAATTGACTGCCTGATCCCGTGGAGAATCCTCCTCCGTGTATCCAGACCATGACCGGTAGTTTGTCATCCATGCTTTTGGCCGGGGACCAGACGTTAAGGTAAAGGCAATCTTCATTCATCTCCCCCATGTTATAAAGGAAGGTTTTTGGTTGGGGGCAGGCTGCGCTGAATTTGTTAGCATCGCGTATGCCGTCCCAGGGTTTGAGCGGCTGGGGCTCTTTCCAACGCAGGTCACCGATGGGTGGCGCTGCAAAAGGGACGCCCAAGTAAGTCCAGATTCCTTCGTTAAGTGTTCCACGAATCTTGCCACTATCAAGGCTGACCACTTCCAGGGACGGCTTTACACAGCTGGCCAGCGGAACTATCAGGCTCATGACCAGGAAAGCAACTGCTAACAATACAACGGACCTCTTGAAATACATCTCAACCTCCTTTTGGTTTTCTTATTATAGGCTTATCTCCAATATATTTTGCAAGCGTTGACAGGCGCCCACCATCTGAACATACTATATACTTGATGAAGAAACAAAAACGCGAAAACATGAACCTGTTTGAAATTGACAACCTGGAAGCAGCATCCGCTTTGCTGGAATTCAGCTGGCAATTCCGTTCATCACGGGCCCTGATGGCCACCCATCAGCTCGGCATTTTTGAAGTACTGGCAAAACCTAAGCAAGCCTCCGAGGTAGCAAGAGACTGCAGTACCGACCCGCTGATGACGGAGAAACTGTTAATCGTCTGCTGCGCCCTGGGCGTAGTAAGACGTGAAGGCGACTACTTCCGGCTGACAAAATTAGGGGCAGATATGCTGCTACCGGACAGCCCACGCTACATCGGCGGCGTTATCGGTCACAATGAGATCATCTGGTGGGCAACCACCGGACTTCCCGAAGTAGTACGAACCGGGAAACGAGATGCTGCGCCGGATCCACCCGAGCAATTCAAGAAAGACCTATTTGATAACTGGATATGGGCGATGCACGGCATTGCCGCAAACGGCCCGGCGCAATGGTTGGCCAGGCAACTTGACCTCAGCGACAGGAACTTGCTGCTTGACGTAGCCGGGGGACCGGGCACCTACAGCATCGCTTTATGTCAGCGGTTCCCACATTTAAAGGCCGTTGTGTGGGATTTGCCTGCCACCCTGACCATCGCACGGAAGGTAATTAACCTTTTCGGGATGAACGGTCAAATCAAGGTGCAAAAAGGCGACTGGAGCAAGGACGCGTTCGGCTCAGGTTATGACTGCCTGCTTATGTCCAATATCTTACATGGGTCCGGCAGCCAGGCGGAGACAAGGCTGAAGCAAGGTAAACAAGCCTTATTGCCGGGCGGTTTGCTGATCGTGCATGATTTCCTGCTAAACAACGATAAATCCGGTCCTTTACCGGCGTCTCTCTTCAACCTGTGGTTGGGAACATACACAATTAACGAGATAGTTGAAGTCATCCGCAAGGCAGGTTTCGTCGATGTTTCCCTGATTGCCAGCAACTCGCAACGCGGCAGCGGCCTTATCACCGCCAGGCGCCCCTGAGTAAGATTGTGCTTTTAAAAAAACAGGACTTATAGATTTGGTTACGAATCCCTCCATGCGCCATATCTATTCCCGACTCTTTGCCGGCATTTTGCTCCTAAACCACCCGGTAAGACAGACGTGGTATAATTAAGTTTGGATCAGTCATCTGACCAACTTGAGTGGAAGAATACTTATTTAAAGGAGGTTGTTATGCCGGTTTATATCGCGTTGACTACCCTCAATGAGAGTGGCAGGGAGGCCGTCAAGACCAATCCCAAGAAAATCAAGGCCAATAAAGCTGCGCTTGAGGCCATGGGCGTGAAGGTGCTGGGTCAATATATCACGCTCGGCCGGTATGATTTTGTCAATATTTTCGAGGCCAAGAATGAGGAGACTATCTTGAAGGCGGCGGTGAACCTCTCGGGAAAAGGCATCGCCCATACGGAAACACTAGTAGCGCTCCCCGTTGACAGCTTTACTAAAATCGCCCGCAAGCGGCCTTAGACAAGGCAAAGTCGGGATTAAATAGTCATCGTGGGTTCGATTGGACCGCTGTTATCTGCGCCCGGACCCCTTCCGCTGCAGCAGCACCTCCATGAACGCGTCGACCCTGGCTTCAAACTGGGCCATCGAGAAATTGGCGGGGTCCATGTGGTCGGCCTCGATTACAACCGAGGGCACGCCGAGCTCTTCATGCAGCGCCCGCTTGATGTCCATCTGTCCCAGCGTGATGGGCAGGCATGACTTGTTGGAGTGTAAAATTACACCGTCGATGTGATAGTCACGGCAGGCCCGCAGCACCATCTCCTTCCTCCTTTTCATCGAGACGCAGGACACCATGGGATACGACATGAGCGATTTCATAGCCAATGCCTCGAGAGGATTATCCACGTCGAGCCGTATGGACCAGGCCGCCGAGTATGTTTCAGCCACCACAACGCCCCCGTATTTCTCGAAGTAGTTGAAGAGCCCCAGGTTGTACCACAGCGGAATGTTGTCCCAGAACAGCCGCACTTTCTCCTCAGCAATTATGCCGGCACCCTTCTCCGCGCGCTCCTTCACTTCATCCCTGACCCTGGCCAGATAATCGACGGCGGTCCGGGTGCCCTGCCTGGTCACCATGACAAACATCAGCCCGACCTCGGCTGCCGAGATCGGCGTGGGGATGCAGCGCCGGTACCCGGTTATCTCGTCCCAGAGGGCACAGGCCTGGTCGGACAGGCGGACGACCTCGCCAAGACGGTCGTAGTCCATTTTCCTGCCGGTCACCTCGGTGAGAAAGGCGATGATGCGTTTTATCTCGTGGACGGCGTAATCGATGTGGTAGCGCTGGATGGGGACCGGGGGGGGATCGCCTAAAAAAACTTTTGCACCGGGAAACCGCCGGGCGATATACTGGAAATTCTTCATGGTCGGGACACAACCGGCGCCGGGCATGAAAATCATGTCAGGTTCCGGCAGGCCCCCCAACGGCACTCCTTCCGTTCCCATCATACCGTTGATATAGCCCACGCAATTGCGCAGGTATCCGCAGAGGTCCGGGGAAAAACCCATGGATTCGGCGGCCTGGTAATTCTTATCGATCAACCCGAAGGCTGCGCAGACAGGCGACCAGTTCTCGGGGAAAACAGGCATCAGGTCCATAGCATAGAAGATCTCGATGAGGCCGTTCATGGGCGGCATCCAGCCAACCGGCTTGCCGGTCCGCTTGGCCTCATGCCCCTCCAGGTAGAATTCGGCGACAATCTGCTGCAATTCCCTGGCTGTGGCAAGTCTCTTGGTCGATTTCTGCGTGTTTCCCATCTTATCCCCCAATTATCTCGAAGAACGCCTCGAACCGGGTCTTAAGCTGGCCCTCTATATTGCCGCTCTCGTCCATCTCAACCAGCAATACCGGTATGCCGCCGTTTTTCAGCTCCGCCGCCAGCGCCGGGTAATCGGCCAGGTGCGGAGTGCAGAACTTCTGAAAGAGAAAAATGACACCCCTCGCGCCCGATCTCTCTACCAATTCCCTGACCCGGGGTACACGGTCTTCGATGGTAGCGCGGGCGGGACAGGGGAAGCGGTGGATATAGCGGTCGATGAGCCGTTCCATAGGGTCTTTCCCCGACCCGTCGGCAGGCTCGCAAAAGCGGTACCCGTTGCAAAGGTCGTCGGCCACCACCTTCCCACCCGCCACCTCAATCAGGTCGAGGCAACATCATAAGCGACACGAAGCGCTCTCGGCAATCCGACACCAGGACAGGTATGCCGCCGGCCGGAGGAGCCGTTTTATAATCGAGGGCGCCGATGAGGCCGGTCAGGTGTGCAAGGTAATCCTCGGGAGGCAGGGAAAAACCAGCCTCCTCTATCGTGTAAAAGTCGCGCGCCGGCCGTACAAACATGTCCCGGGCACGCAATTCGTGCAGGCGCAGCAGGCTTTTCCTGATTTCCGCGTAAAGGTCGAGCGATCGCTGCAGAGAAGCCGGGCTGGTCTTTCCTCCGGCTTCGGCGAGTTTATCGGTAAGCTCATTGAGGGTATGCCTGTAAAATCCCCTGGCCCCTTCACCGGAATTATAAGGTAACGGTACGGTGTGAAAGAGCCCCAGCCCGGTGTTTTCCTCCCAGATATTCATCATGCCGCACGGCGTATCGCAGGTGTATCCCTGTATTACGCCGGAGAGATACCTGTATTCACCGCGCAGCGCCCTCTCCAGTGAAGTCCGCATGTAGGGACAGACGAAATTGGGGACCAAAGAACCGGCCTGCTCTACACGTATCATCCCACCGTAGATCCTTACCGGCAGGAAGCCCGCCGCGTGGATCAGCTCGATGGGTGTGTAGGTGCAGAACCAGCCGAAAACCTTCTGTTTTTCTGCATGGCGGATGAGCCGCTCCGTCCTATTCTTGACAGCTTCAACAAAAGGGCCTGTATCGATAGGCATCCCGGTTAACCCGTTACTATCCGGCATAAAACCCTTCCCCGACAATTGTGTACCTTTTAGATTTCACTGCATACTACCAACCCGGCGCGATCCACCCGGGTGTACATTACAGCCGGAATATTACCATATAATCACGGGCAGGGATACAATATGGTAACAGTGAGTTTAAATCACAGGCAGGCGGTTAAGGAGAATAAGAATGGATTTGAAAGATACGGTCATATTGATCACCGGCGCTTCATCCGGTATAGGTAAAGCAGTCGCGCTGGCACTGAGCCACGGGCATAACCGCATTGTCATAACTGCACGCCGCAAAGAATTATTGTCGGACGTAGCGGCAACTATTCAAAAAAACGGCAGCGAAGCCTTGGCAATAAATGGAGACGCGCTGGATGCAGAACAGGCAGCCAGCATAGTTCAGCAGGCGGTACTGCGGTTTGGCCACATCGATATCGCATTGCTGAATATCGGCGCCGGGCCTTCCCTAAGCATCTCTACTGCCTCTCCCGGTGACATCAAGCAGAATATGCGCGTCAATTATGACACAATGATCAATTTCTTCTGTCCGCTTGTCCAACAAATGAAAGCCCAGGATTCGGGCGGGATCATTGCCAATACCAACTCACTGGCAGGATTCCTGGGACTTCCCACACAGGGGCAATATTCAGCCGCTAAAGCAGCCTGCCGCATTTTCCTGGACACCGCCAGGATTGAATTGAAGCAGTACAATATCAGGGTGCTGACGATCTGTCCCGGGTTTGTGGTTACGGAGAGAAATAAGCAACCCGGAATTCCCGCTTCGTTTACCATGAGCTTAGATGAAGCTGCCAAGCACATCTTAAAGGCCTTGAAATCAGAGAGCAAAGAATACCTGTTTCCAACCCGCCTGAAGATGGCAATCATGTTGCCGCGGTTTCTGCCACGGTTTGCGACGGAGAGCATCCTGTCACGGTTTTTACACCCGTAGATTCCAACAGTTAATAAGGAGGATGGCAATATGTTCAGGACCAGGATGACGGAACTCTTCGGCATAAAGCACCCCATAATGCTCGCCGGGATGAACTGGATAACGGAGCCGGGACTGGTAGCGGCGGTATGCAACGCGGGAGGGCTGGGTATGCTGGCCACGGCCCGCTTCTCACCCGACGAGACAAGGGAGAATATCCGGGAGATAAGGCGGCGTACGGACAGGCCGTTCGGGGTCGGCCCTGGCCCTGCCAGGAGCAAAGGAGAACGTAGAGGTTGCCCTTGAAGAAAAGGTACAGATAGTCAACTATGCCCTGGGCAAGCCGTGGTTCATCGACCGCGTGCACGGCTACGGCGGCAAGGTGCTGGGCACGACGGCCACAGTCAGGCACGCGGTACGCGCCGAGCAATTAGGCTGCGACGCGGTGATCGTCACAGGGCACGAGGCCGCCGGCCACGGCACCATCGCCACCTCGCTGGTGCTTCTCCCGATGGTATCCACCCCGGCCAAAGTACCCTTGATCGCCGCCGGCGGCTTCTACAACGGCCGCGGACTGGCGGCTGCGCTGGCCCTGGGGGCAGACGGGATATCCATGGGAACCAGGTTCTCACTTACTCGGGAAAGCATGGTGCACGATAACTTCAAACAACTGTGCCTGCAGGCCACTGAACAGGATACACTGTATAGCAACGCCTTCGACGGCATGCCGGGCCGCGTACTGAAAACCAGGGCAGCGGAGAAGATGATGAAGGGCGGCATCCAGTTCACCGAGGCATTGCGTGGCGCCGGCGAGATACGCAGGATGCTCAAACTCTCATTCTGGCAGTTCCTCGGTCTGAGCCTGCAGATGTGGCGGGCCGAGGAGGGCTCGCCGATCTGGTCACAGGCCCGCCAGGCGGTGGGTATGAGAAGGCACCTTAAGGCCATCAACGATGGGGATGTGAATGAAGGCATCCTCTTCGCTGGGCAGGATTGCGGAGGGATAGATGACCTGCCGGGCGTGCAGGAACTGATGGACAGGATCATAACCGAGGCCGAAGCCGCCTGCGACTCCCTGCAGAGGAAACGCCAGACGGCATGAAACAGAAACGACAGGTAAATTAATTGGCGCGGAGGTAGTAACAATGGAACACAAGTGGAAGAAGAGCTCGCCTGAACTGGCCAAAGTGCTGGATGCTGCCCTGATACGCTTCATCTGCGACAAAAGGCCGATGTTCGGTTCACCGGTATTCTGGATAAACCGCAATATGTTCGCCGGGGTGCATGAAGATAACCTGTTCATCCGTCTGTCAGAAAAAGACCGCGGCGAGATACTGAAAAAATACCCCGGAGCCAAACCCTTCGAACCGCTCAAAGGTCGCATTATGAAAGAGTATATCGTCGTGCCCTCATCAATCTATGCTGATGCGAAATTATTTGAGGAGTGGCTGAAGCGTGCCCACGCTTACGCCGCGTCACTGCCCCCCAAAGTTAAGAAGGCCCCGAAGTAGAACCGCGGTCTATTTGGAGGGTTACCCGTATTATGATATGGTTAATTGTTCATAATATAGGGAACACAATATGCAAATCGAGGAACTTCGCCAGGAAATAGACGGCCATTTCGAGAAGGAGGAATACCTGGAGGCGCTTGAGCACTGCATAGCCCTGCTGGATGAGTACCGGCAGCAGGTGACCTTCGATGACATCTTCAAGAAGGGACTATGCCATTTCAAGCTGGAAGAGGATGCCGAGGCCATCGGCTGTTACAATAAGGCGCTGGAACTGCAACCGGACAATGTAATGGCGCTGACCAACAAGGGGATTTGTCTTTTCAACCTCAACAAAGTGCAGGAAGCCTTCCGGATCTTCAACCGGGCGATTAAATTAAATCCGAATGTTTTTCCACCCTGGCACTACATGGGCTTTTACTACCTGGGACTCTTTATGAAGACGGGCGACCAGTTTATCATGGAGAAGGTGGTGAACTGCTATCGCCAGGTGGTAGGTATGGCGCCGGATTTCGGCGGATTCACAATGCACGATCCCATTAAGGATGTAGATTATTCCATCGAGCTCTTCCTGACCCTGCATGACGATGTGCCCGAATTGCCCATCGATACTCTCACAACTGTTTAAGCCTCAGGCCTGCCCGGCTATAGCCACAAGCCTGTTGATTATCTCCACCATCCCGCCGGTATCCTGCCCGCAGTACTCTTCCAGTGCCTGCCGGATGGTCTTACTGTCTTCCTCCGTTACATCGCCATAAGTGGAAGACATATAGGCCGCGGCGGCCATGCGCCCGTCATTTATAGCTAAACCTTCATAGCTTATGCCGGTGAGCGCCGGCATCACGTTCTTGAGCGACGCGCTGCCTTTCTGCTCGGGATGATAGTAATGAAAATTGCTGAAGGGCTTTAACAGGTCCACCATCCTATCCTGCAATCCATCGACCCAATCCTGGTATTCGGGCAACGCCCCGGCTAAATCCCTGAGCACGTTCTTCTCAAAAATAGCTGAATAGGCTACGATGCTGCCGCTGTCACCCAGCACCTCCCGCAGCCTGGCGGCCAGCGCCGGACGCGGGTCGCCCGTTCCGTCTGCCAGGTAGCTGAAATGCGCCACCTCCTGCCTGCTGTCCGGAACTATATGCACTGAGAACTGGAAAGGTATGGACTGGTAAGGCCTGGTGGCGTCAAGCAAAGGCACGGCTGACCCGAAAGTTTCAAAATCGAGGTAATATATGGGGTACCGCAACGAATCGAGAAAAGACCGGATCTCCTGCCGGTCAACGTACTCCCGCCCACCCGAGACGCAGTCGACCTGTATCTGCTGTTTGCCGTTAAGCTCATAGTCCGCAGGGATATCCGCGATGCCGGTCACGCCACTCTCAAAGAGTTCAAAGCATTTCTTCCCACCATAGTACAGGTCGAAGATGCTGTGCTCGGGCAAGGATCCCCAGCATACCGGCTGCAACGGGCACGGGTAGGGATCGCTGCAATACGGCCCTATCCCCACCTCCGGGCACCGCTGCCGGCTCATTACGTCCACTATCTCATCGACCCGCCCGGATAGACCTTCGCTATATTCGTTAACCCGCTCGGTGATATCCTCAACGATAAAAAGCTGCTGCGGATCTATCTCTCCCTGCCGAACATATTGATTGTTGATGCGGGCTACATTGCAGGTGCGTATCTTCATACCCAGGCTTTCACAGCACAGGCGCTGGAAGGCTACATCCCAGATGTTTACATCCTTGACGCCGGTGGAACTCTTGACCTCGATGATATCCCATTCGCCGTCACCAATAGGATTCAATATATCCGGCCGGCAAAAAATGCTGCCGGCCAGTATCCCTGCTTCGAAGAGAGGCCGCCCCGCAAGCATATTTTCCCGCGTTAACCTTATATTGGCGGAGAAATCCCCGGTGGGAATATCGATGCCCATGGGGAAAAGCTTTTTAGCCAGCTCCCCCACCTCGTGCCCCTGGTCGAAGGTAAACTGCGTAACAGCATCGGGCGGCGGGATGCTTTTAGGTTCATGCACCACGGTCCACAGGTACTTGTAGCACTGCAGACCGCGTAAAAAATTAGTCTTGGATAGCATGGATGTTATACCGGGTACAACTAATCTATACGTTTAAATAATTTGCCCCTGGTACCGCAGACCGGGCAAACATCGGGGGCTTCCTTTTCGTGAGTATACCCGCATACCGGGCACACGTAATAAGGGTAGGTTTCCTGGCTTTTACCCGGGCCATCCAGTAGCCCCTGGTACAATTTAGCGTGAACTTCCTCAACGGCGTTGGCCCACTTGAAAGTCCTGAGCGCATCGTTATTGCCTTCAGCTTTGGCATCCTCGATCATAGCCGGGTACATTTTGGTATATTCGTGCGTCTCGCCGTCGATGGCCTCCTGCAAATTCTCTTTGGTGGACTTAACGGCTTTGAGTGCCCTGAGGTGATTAAGCGCATGCACTGTCTCTGCCTCCGCGGCAGCTCGGAACATCTTAGCGGACTGAGCATAGCCTTCCCTGTCAGCGGCCTCGGCAAAGGCCAGGTACCTGCGGTTGGCCTGCGATTCTCCTGCGAAAGCCGCTTTTAACCCGTCTTCTGATTTGGACATTTTTGTATTCCTCCCTCACACTATTTTCAGCTATATTAGCAGCCGCTTACGACGCGGGTAATGACTTTTATCACAGCGCTGTTCTTAAATAGCCAGTGCGAAATTCAGGTAAAGCTGTGCCGCCTGGACCACCTGGTTGAAATTCACCGATTCCTCGGGCGTATGCGCTGTCTCCAGGCGCCCCGGTCCGAAGATGATGGGGTCCACACCCGCTCCCCATAATACATTGCCATCGGAATGGCTGCGGAAATCCTGCGTCTCCCAGGGGATCTTCATGCCTTTACACACCTCGCGCAATTTGCGCACCAGCGGTCTCTCCTGGGAGATACGGTAACCCGGGTGGGTGTTTTCAAATCTGATATAGGCGTCGAGGGCAGTAATAACCTTGCTGGCGTCCTCAACGAGGTGTTCCAGGTCTGCCTTGAGCACATCCATGCGGGAATCGGGTGGCAGGTGCAGGTCAAGCCAGGCCTCGCAGGTATCCGGGACAACGAACCCGCCCGGGAAACCTGAAAGCTGCCTGATATTGTAAACCAGTCCACTGGATACTGAGGTCGCATAACCGGTCACCTGCAGCAGCAGCTTGAGCATATTCTCGATAGCATTCTGTCCAAGTTCCGGCATGGAGGAGTGTGCTTTTTTGCCACGGGTCCTCAGCAGTACTTCCAGGTAACCGTAATGACCGAGGCAGGGAATCATGTTGGTCGGTTCGGCTACCACGGCCCAGGGGAAGCGGTATTCCCTCACCAGCGTTTTGGCCCCGTCGCTCTCCTCCTCCTCACCTACCACCAATGCCATGCCCACGGACGGGAATTTGCCTTTTCTCTCGGCCAGTACGTTAAAGGCCTCTATCATAGCGGCGCAGCCTGCCTTCATATCAGAGGTGCCCAAGCCGCTGGCCTTGCCATCCTCCTCGTAGAAGCCGAAATCATCCAGGTCATGCGCTGTCACCGTATCCAGGTGACCAACAAAGCACAGATCAACCTCATCGGTTTTAGGGGGCAGCACCACGATGTTGTATCGGTTCTCGTCCACCGGCTGCCGTTTTACATTCAGGCCGGCCGCTTTCAGGTATCCCTCGGTGAATTGCAGTACCTCTTCCTCCTTGCCCGAAGGACTGTAAATATCCACCAGGTCCTGCAGGATTTTCTTCAACCGGTCCGGTCTGATCTCAGCTGCCGCGCCCGTGCTTAATGCCATTCTTCTTCACTCTCAAGTTGCGCTTCTTTTCCTTTTGCTGTTCCGTGGCGGCCGGGTTATAGGTCATATAAATATGCTGTTGCGGGCTGCCGAAACCCCTGGCACGGAAGAAATGCAAAGCCGGCAGGTTATCCGCCTCCGTATCTATCATGAAGATGCGTACCCCGGCTTCGACCATCTTGTCCTCAAACTTGTGGAAAAGCCGGCTGGCCACGCCCAGCCTCTGAAACTCCGGCGACACCACCAGCCAGACAAGGTAACCATACTTCCAGGCAGACTTTTTCTTGGTTACCACGTTGCCCATGGCGAAGCCGATTATCTGCCCCTCGACCTCTGCCACCAGGCAATATTCCGTGTCCTCGTTGAATATCGAGATGACCTCGAATTCGTCCCAGGTACGATAGAGGGTAGGCGTCTTGTCGGCGGTGAAGACCTGCTCCCCCAGATGAAAAACCGCAGGTATGTCATCAACTCCCATCTCCCTTATATCGATATCCGGCTTCTTCCTGCTGCCGTTTTCTTCGTGGTCAGGTAAGACCGAAGGCTGGGATTTTTCACTATTATTGCGCTGCTCTGCAGCGCCATTATTGTTCATATAACCTCTATATAACGCACGCGGAAGAAAATCCGGCGGGATCAGGATAAATTAAAACTGGTAGCCCAGTGCCCTGGCCTTGTCGTAGCACTTTTTGGCCTCGGCATCGCGCTTAAGCGTTTCCAGCGTCAGTCCCTTGCTGTACCACAAAGCCGGGTTGTTGACATCCAGCGCCAGGGCCTTATCGAAGGCGATAATGGCCTCATCGTACCTTCTCAGCTCATGCAGTGCCTTGGCCTTATATCCCCAGGCAAAAGCCCCAGAGGGATTCAGCGAAATCGACTTGTCGGTTGATTTCAATACATCGTCGTAGAGCTTGCACTTCATCTGGGCATAGGTCAGCCTGTCCCAGATATCTGGATTGTCGGAACTTAGCGACGCTGCTTTGGAATAACATGGTATCGCTTCCTGAAATTTCTCCTGCCCCGCGTAGACTAATCCTTTGTTGGCCCAGTAACCGGCAACATTACCATTTATCGCAATGGCTTTATCTATGTTTTCCAATGCCTTGTCAGTCTGATTCTTATCAAGGTAAGACATGCCCCTGTTATTCCAGGCATCGGCAAAATTCGGGTCGAGCTGGATCGCCTGATCGTAACATTGAATGGCCTGGTCAGACTTCTTCATGGCGTCCAGCGCCTGCCCCTTATTGAAATAAACAGCCGGGTTGGAGGGATCTTGCTCAAGCGCTTTGTCGAAATTCAATACGGCCTTATCATAGGCGCCTTCGTTGTACATCGTGATCCCTCTCTCATTGAGAGCAATGGCCTCAGGATTGCTCTTATACCCCTGAGGCCCGGCCTGGCAGGATATTGCCGATAATATTAAAACCGCAAGAATAATTGTGCTTAACCAAATGCCCCATATCTTACGCCCGGTAAATAGCTTACTCATCAATATTCCTTCTTTAATTCCAATTAGTGCCCGTGCTTTTCTCGATTATGCCTGAGAATTTTAGCACCGCCTCCACTTCAAGTAAATTTTCACAGCCGGCGCATCGATCTTACCGGCAGCGAATGGCCATCGGCACTCAGATATGAGGGTACGGTAATATTTACCATGACCTGCAACATATTTGAAATAAATCACCGCCTGAGGCAGAATATGACAGGCACCCTTATGGAAAGACATACGGGTTGGTCAAGATTAAATCACTATTTAGGAGGAGGGAAACATGAACACTATCAAAACTACGCTGGTCATATTATTCATAGCTTCATTACTGGTTGGCTGTACGGCGGCCAAACCCGCGCCGGCGCCCGCTACACCCGCTGCATCCTCCGGTTCACTCCAATTCACTGACGCTGGGCAAAGGATTACTGTACCGGTAGGCGTCACCTTTACTATCAATGTCAGCGCTAACCCGACGACCGGCTATACATGGGAGGTCGGATTCGACCAGAGCCTGCTCAAGCTGGTCAAACGCTACACCCCGTCCGGCACAGGTATGATTGGAGCAGGCGGCGTTGAAAGTTTCGAATTCGAGGGTATGAGAGCCGGGCAGACCGAGGTTTACCTGAACTACAAGCGTTCCTTCGAACCAAACAATCCCGCGCTTGAAACCAAGACATTCAAAGTAACTGTACAGTAAACCCGCAGGCGGTGATTTCCCTGTACAGGCCGGTTCATCCGGCCTGGCCAGTATCAATAATTTGGAGGTCATGATGTTACATCGACTGGCTGGATTGCTATACGCATTAATTATTGTTCTTTTGATGGTGGCTCCTGCCCTGGCCCAAATGCCGGGGCCGCTTAATGAAAACGGCGAAACCCCCGAAGGGACAATCGCCGTATCTACCGAGGGCGCGACCAGTGTCACTGAATCATCAGCAACCCTGAATGGTTACCTGGAATCAATGGGGCCTTACACAACGGTAACCGTTTGGTTCGAGGTATCCAACGGCCAGTCGACGAACCACCAGGTGATGAGCTCGCCCGGCGTATTCAGCGCGCATGTGGCCGGGTTAACCATGGGCACCCCTTACCAGTTCCGCGCCATGGCAGCTACAACATTGATGGGAGGGCAGAGGGCCGAAGGTTCTTTCGTCAGCTTCACCACGCAGCATGCTATGCCGCAGGCCCCCATTGAGGTATCCACAAGCTCCGCTTCGGATGTAACCTCCAACTCCGCCATGCTCAGGGGCTATCTTTCCGGCATGGGGACATATAACAGCGTCACCGTCTGGTTTCAATGGGGAACCTCTACCGGATACGGCAGCAGCACGGAGCAACAGGTGCTCTACGGCCCCGGTCCTTTCAGCATCCAGCTATCCGGGTTGGCCCCTAACACATCTTATTATTTCCGCGCCGCGGCCA
>JAPLHK010000119.1:0-2374 GCA_026389715.1 Chloroflexota bacterium | reverse complement strand
ACTGCATACGGCAACGCGGGCAGTTTCAACACTTCGGGAGCAGCAGTCATTGCTGTGAGTACAGGCGCCGATATGGGCGTAACCAGTACTTCAGCCACAATCACCGGTTACCTTGAATCCTTAGGCAGTTACCGCAATGCCTCGGCCTGGTTCGAATGGGGACCGACGGCTGCTTACGGCCAGACCACCAGCATGCAAACTATGTACTCACCGGGTACATTTAGCTATACCCTGCAGGGTCTCAATCCCGGCAGCACCTACCATTTCCGCGCGCTGGCCGTGCCGACCGCGGCCGGCGGCACTACTGTACACGGCTTTGACAGCGTTTTCACAACTACATTTGCCCCGGGTTTAAAGCTCAGCACCAGCGCAGCCAGCAGCGTTGCTGCCCAGTCGGCTACCTTTAACGGATTTTTAACCTCCATGGGATCGAGCAACTCGGTTAACGCCTGGTTCGAATACGGCACCGATGCAACTTTCGGCAGCTCAACCCCCCAGCAAACTTTAAATACGCCGGGTAATTTCAGCTACAATATCAGCAGGCTCCAGCCGGGACTTACCTATTATTACCGGGCAGCGGCCTTTTCCAATGGTTACAAAGTTTACGGGCAATACAGCACCTTCCAGACCACTTCCCCATCGCCCGTATCGATATCCACCAGCCCGGCCAGCAATATCAGCGCCAATACCGCCACTTTGAATGCCTATGTGCATTCGCTGGGCAGTGTACGGTCTGTGCAGGTGATGTTCAACTTCGGCCCGACACCGCAATACGGCAATGTCACGGCGCCAACGTCAGTCACCTACCCGGGAACTGTATCTTTCCAGATGACCGGGTTGAAGCCCGGCGCCGATTATTATTACCAGGCCGTTGCGCAGCTGCCGGATAATTTAAAAGTTTATGGCTCAAGTAATGTTTTCACCACTATCTCCAATTCCAGCCTTTCCGTAACCACATCCCCGGCGTCGGCCATCACTACGTCAAGCGCTATATTAAATGGCTTCCTGCAAGATGCAGGAAGCTCAGCCTCCGTGCAGGCCTGGTTTGCATACGGTACCACGACTGATTTGGGCAATTCCACCGAGATACAGACCCTGAACCGGGCCAGATCATTCAGCACAGTAATCACCGGCCTGGCGCCTGCCCGCACCTACTATTACCAGGCAATTGCCCTCAATCCCACAGGGGGAGGCCGCTCGGTAAACGGTTCTATCAGCTCGTTCGTAACGGGAGGCAGCGGGCCCACGCCTCCACCGGCTCCTGGAGTGCCAACCTTCGTCTGGATGATCATGGGCGGCTTTGTCATTGTCATCCTCATACTCATCATCCTGCTGTCCAGCCGCCGGTAAGAGTTCACAATGCTATAATATTCCATTGAATTATTTCTCATGCAGGATAAAAGGGTAATATGGGCAAGGTTTATTTTATAGACGTAACCAACCGGGACGGCGTGCAAACTGCGCGGCTAAGCCTCTCCAAGCTGCAGAAGACCATGATCAACATGTACCTTAACGAGTTTGGAGTTTTCCAGTCGGAGTTTGGTTTCCCCACCACCAACCATGAGACAAACTACCTGCGCGCCAACCTGGAGCTTGCCAGCAAAGGCATCCTGCGCCCCATCCGCCTGAGCGGCTGGATCAGGGCTACCGCCGAAGACGTTGAAAAAACCTTCGAGATGGTCCCGGAGATAGAATACCTGAACCTCTCCATCTCCACATCTGAGCAGATGATACAGGGGAAATTCAAAGGCCGTAAGTCACGTGTGGATGTGCTCGAGCAGATGGTTGAAGCGGTGGCAGCCGCCAACAAGCTCGGCGCTATGGCTATCGGGGTAAACGCAGAAGATGCATCGCGCACCGATGTCAATTTTCTTATCGAGTTCGCCAGAGCGGCCAAAGCGGCCGGTGCGGACAGGTTCCGCTATTGCGATACGCTGGGCTACGACGATCCCTTCAGCATCTATGACGTTATAACTAAAATAGCCGATGCGACGGAGATGCCGATGGAGATCCACTGCCACGGCGACCTCGGCATGGCCGTGGCCAACTCAATTGCCGGGGCCAAGGCTGCGATAGACTCAGGCCAAGATGCCTATATCAATACCACGCTCAACGGGATAGGTGAGAGGGCCGGCAACGCCGACCTGCTGTCCTGCGTACTGGCCCTGCTGAAGTCCAGGGGTTTCGCCAACAAATACAGGCTGGGCAGGCCGGTAAAGCTCAACAAGGCCTACAAGCTGGCCAAGTATGCCAGCCTGGCTTTCGGCGTCCCCATACCTATCAGCCAGCCGGGAGTCGGAGAAAACGCCTTCGCCCACGCCTCGGGCATACACGCCGATGGCGTTCTCAAGGATCCTGAGAACTACGAACTCTA
>JAPLHK010000018.1 GCA_026389715.1 Chloroflexota bacterium | reverse complement strand
CTATTAATGAATATCGGGATCAGGGATAGTTGCCTGAAGCTATGATAAACTTCCGCGCGCTGCTGGGATGGTCGCTGGACGACAAGACCGAGATAATGACCGTAGAGGAGATAATTAAGAATTTTTCTATTGAGCGCGTCAGTAAGACCGCCGCTGTTTTTAATCTAGCCAAGCTGGAGTGGATGAATGGCATGTATATTCGCGCCCTCGGTCCGCAGGAGTTTAGCGATAGGAGCCTGCCGTTTGTTGAACGGGAGCTTCCCACCGGCGTGAAACGGCCCATAGATGCCGGGTACATGGAGAAGATAGCCCCGCTCGTTCAAGAGCGGGCCAAGCTGCTCTCCGAAGTACCCTCACTGGTAGATTTTTTCTTTAGCGACGTGCTGGAGTATGAAAGCAGCCTTCTGCCGGGCAAACTGGAGAAACGCCAGGCCATCGACGTGCTGAAGAAAACCCTGCAGGCACTGGACGGTATTGAGGGATGGCGCGCCGGCGAACTGGAAACATCTGTCAGGCCGCTTGCCGAAGGACTTGGCCTCAAGGCCGGCCCCTTTTTCACTGTCCTGCGCATGGCTATTACCGGCCGCACCGCCTCGCCGCCACTCTTTGAAACGATGGAGGTATTGGGCAAGGACCGCTGCATGGCACGCCTGAAAGTAGCATTAGACAGGCTTGAGCCAGACCAGAAATAGCCCGGCGGACATATCACAAAGCGAGCAGCTTCAATGCCGAACAGATGCCTGGTTCAGATTAGATCAAATATTATTATTGTCACCCATGCTGAACGCTTATATCACGTAAATTCCTTTGTATCCAACTAAAGTCAAACCTTGAACATTAGAAACTGGATCATTCAGTCATAGACCGATTTGACCATATTGTGTACAATATATATACAGTAAGCATCAGGATATGGCCGCAATGGCAGGTTGTTATGGGGATATCTAATAGTAAGAACGATCTTAATAAGCCCTCAAAGTCCGCGGCTACCGGACGTGGTAAGAAGACGATAGGAAAAATTGCAGTCCCTCAGAGCACCACTGCAAATACGGAAAACCAATACAATATGCTGCAAAGCCTTATTGACAGCGCCAATATTCCTATTTTTTCCGTGGACAGCGATTACTCTTACATTAGCTTCAACAAGAGCCATGCTTCCATGATGAAATCAATATACGGGGTTGATATTCAACCGGGTAATTGCCTTCTGGATTATATGACTATGCAGGCGGATCGCGAGAAAGCCAGGGTGAACCTTGACCGGGCTTTGTTGAAGGGTGAAAGAGTTATAGAGGAAGCTTACTTGGGCGACGAATCATTATCCCGCCTCTATTTTGAAATCTTTTACATTCCGACAATTAGTCCGGCCGGGGAAATAAAAGGTGTCTTAGTGCTGGCCCGCGATATTACCCGGCGGAAGCAAGCAGAGGAGTCCATCCTGAACTCGAAGCTGCTATTGCAGAGCGTGATAGACGCCACGCCCGACTTTATATACGTCAAAGATTTTGAGCATAGATTTATACTGGTCAACAGGAGCTTCGCTAAATCGCAAAATCTATCCCCACAGGATATGATTGGCAGGCCGGATACTGACTTCTTCTCCGAGGAGCTGTGCCTGGGCAACCCGGGCAAGGGCGTAGCGGGATTTCACGCTGACGACCTGCAAGCCTTTCAGGGACATCTGGTGCAGAATCCCGGGAACATTGTCACCTGGGCCGATGGCTCACGGCATATTTACGATACCTATAAGATCCCGCTGACCGATCAATCCGGGAAAATATATGCTGCTATAGTGTTCAGCCGCGATTCCACCGAACGCCAGAGGGTGGAAGACAGCGTGGAGGCCACCCGCAACGCATCGCAGCGGACACTGCTAAGTGTCATAGATACTATAGCCAAAGTAGTGGAGATGCATGATCCCCACACAGCCGGACATCAGCAGCGGGTGGCTGCTCTGGCCGCGGCCATCGCCCGGGAGATGAAGTTGGATGATTCACGGATTGAAAACCTGATAATTGCTGCCAAGATCCATGACATCGGGAAGATGTATGTGCCAACGGATATCCTCAGCAAGCCTGGCAAACTGACGGATATTGAATTAAGTATGATAATAACACACGCACAGGGCAGCTATGACATACTCTGGAAAGCTGAGTTTCCCAAACAGGTAGCCCTGATGGTCCTGCAGCATCACGAAAGATTAGATGGC
Organism: Chloroflexota bacterium; assembly: GCA_026389715.1. Taxonomy (GTDB): domain Bacteria; phylum Chloroflexota; class Dehalococcoidia; order GIF9; family UBA5629; genus CAIMUM01. The sequence continues at coordinate 9,970 of JAPLHK010000018.1, read as the reverse complement.
TCGGGTTACCCTAACGAATTGAAAGGCGAGCAGATGCTGACCGAGTCAAAGATATTGGCGGTTGCCGACGTGGTGGAAGCCATTGTATCAAACCGTCCCTACCGCTTAGCGTTCGGTATAGATAAAGCTTTAGAGGAAATATCAAACAACCGTGGCAAACTGTATGATCCTGAGGTGGTAGATGCCTGTTTGAAGCTTTTTAACGAGAAAGGGTTCAAATTCGAAGAATAATTTATTACACACGATATAATCAATGTCTATTGATACATTCGTGCTTATCCGTAGCTAAAACCGATATTTAGCAGTAGTTAGGACGGACTTCGGAACCGGGAGCCAACCGTAGTGGACCTGAATGGATCCACCGGTACTTGGCTACGCCTGGTAACTCTTGGGCATACCCAGGACCTTTTCCCCGATATATGCCAGGGTCATCTGCTGGGTGATGGGCGCAAGCCTTGTGAGGTTGATTTCACGCCACCATCTCTCGACATCGTATTCAACTGCGTAGCCGTAGCCGCCGAAGACCTGCATGGCCCAGTAAACCGCCCTGGTTGCATGCTCAACCACGATCGCCTTTGCCATATTGGCGGCCGCTCCCACCTCCGCCGAAGGCTTACCCGCGTCATATGCTACCGACGCGCGGAAATTGAGCAGGCGTGCCGCTTCGAGGCAGGAATACGATTCGGCCAGGGGGAACTGCAACGACTGGTAGCTTCCGATGGGTACACCGTTGAATACCTTGCGTTCACGTGAGTATTCTACGGCCCTGGTTATGGCCAGGCGGGCTATGCCTATACCGACCGCAGAGAAGCTCATGCGCTCGGGATTCAGCGTATCCAGCACATTGTGCCACCCGCCGTCCAGCGGGGGCATGAGTGCACTGGCCGGCAGCTTCAGGTCGCTGAATGTCACATTGCATGAATGTGAGTAATTTACGCCGTGCTTCGCTATGGGTGATTTCCGCAGGGAGAAGTCCGGGCAATGATCAACATACCGTTGGCCCGGTCCGCGCCGCTGATGAAGGTCTTATTGCCGTTTATTATCCAGTGGTTGCCCTCCTTTCTGGCTGTGGTACTGATATTGAGGGTATTGGTGCCTGCGTTTGGTTCGGTGAGAGCCATGCTGAACTCGATGTCGCCTTTAGCCAGGCCCGGCAGGTATTTTCTTTTCTGCTCCTCCGTGCCGTGTTTCAAAATGCTCAGTCCCCCGAACACCTCTGATAAAATCAGGTACCAGGCGCCGGCCATCCCGCATCCACTGGCGGCAAGTTCCTCCATGGCTATAAAAAGTTCGGTTGCGCCGTTGCCGGAACCGCCGTATTCTTCCGGTATCACTATTCCGAGAAATCCAGCGTCGCATATAGCTTTCCAGAATTCATTGCCGAATTCGCTCTTCTGATCTTTTTTTCGCCAGTATTCCGGGCCGAATTCGGCTCCGATTTCCTTAGCCGAGTTAGCGATCATTCGCTGGTGTTCAGTAAGTTCGAAGTCCATTATTGCTCAGTCTCCCGCCGATTATTTGCCTATCAACATGCCAGTGGGATCGATGTCCTTGCGCAGAATTTCAAGATCGCGGTCAGTTGGTTCAAGGCTTACCGCGTATTTGTTGGGGATAAGGATATCAAAGCTTGAATTGTCGCGGACCTCTTCGATGGTGACGCCCGGGTGCAAAGATATCAGCTTCATTCCGCTGGTCTTTTCATCGAAACCGTAGACAGCCAGTTGCGTTATTACCCTGTAGGGGCCTGTCTTGCTGGGCAAACCTGCCTTTTCCCTTGCACCGGGTCCGCTCAGGTAGCCGGGTGTTGTGAGAAAATCGACCTTGTTGACGAATGTGCGCTTGGATTGCCCGCCGACGATGATTATGGTCTTGTGAGCAAAGGATGCGATATCGTTGGCGCCACCGCTACCCGGCAGCCGGGCTTTTGGCAGGTCATGGTCCCCGATACAGGTGGTATTTATGTTCCCGTACTTGTCTACCTGTGCCCCGCCCAAAAAACCGTAATCGATAAAGCCCGCCTGGCAGGATGACATCACGTCGTGCATACTGGTGGCGGCTATGCCCCGGTAGCAGGTTAAAGCCTGCCCCACCGATATGGGCAGTTCCGGCAATATGGGCCCGACACCCCCGGCTTCAAATATGATAAGAAGGTTAGGGGCGTGAGTCTTTTGTGCCAGCATGCCGGCTATCATGGGGAGGCCCGTGCCGACAAAGACAGACTTGCCGTCTTCCAGAAGGTTTGAGCCGGTGTATGCCAGGAATTCACGCATGTTATATCTGGCGGTTTGATTGTTGGCCATTTATCATTCATTCTCCCTTATAATCTGGACCAGCGTCGACTGCTATTACTTGCGCCAGGGCGTCACCAGGGGTACCCTCATGGCCTCACGTTTCTGAAGGAATGCAATTTTTTTCAGTCCGCCACAAGCCTCCAGGTATTCGTCGAAATCTTTTACCCCGAAAATATATTTATCCGAGTATTGGCGGACACCCTCATCGGTCTTGGATAGCGACAGCCATTCAGCCATATGCTCTTCATCGAAAAAGTACTTGCCGTGCATCTCGCAGGGGTGCGATCCATAGGGCTGCTCGATAACGGCGTCCACCACATAAAACGGTATGTTTGTGCGCCAGGGCTCCCGGCGTATTATCTCGTTGTCAATGATTTCCTCGGTGGTTATGATGAGCTTGCGGGCACAGCGCGCCAGTTCAAAGTCCTCAACCATGATGCCGTCGATCTGGCAATTCCCATAGATATCACAGCGGTGCACATGTATGAAGGCCACGTCCGGGTAGGCTGCCGGGATCAGGTTTATAGGTTTGCCGCTGAAAGGGTCGGTAACCACCTTGCAGGAGCTGTATTTACCGGTATCGGTGCCCAGCAGATTGCGGCTGGGGATAAAGGGGAGGCCCATCATCCCCGCCAGGAACCTCCATTGATAGCCGGCATTGCTGGTTTCTCCGATCACCTTGCATTTGCCGGACTCCACCATCCGCCGGCCGGCAGGAGAGAGTCCTCTTACCTCGTGCCCGAAGCTGTAAGCGACCTCCACCTTGTCGACGCATCCGTTGCCAACCAATAAATCCAGGTCATGCACCGCCGTCTTTCCCGCCATAGTAAGGTTGTGCTTATGCTGGCGTATGATTTCATAGATGATATTCATGGAAACACGGATGTGGCCAAAGCCGCCGCTGGCGATAAAATCGCCGTTTTTAACAAATCTTGCCACGGCCTCGCTGGCCGTCATGGTTTTATCCTTCAGTGCGCGGGACTTATTGTGCAGGACGAACTCGCGGTTCTCATCCGGGTCGTGCCAGCCGACCAGTTCGCCCAGGCCTTCATGTAAAACTTCCATCTGATTCTCCTTCGTTACTTTGAGATATACGCCAACCAAAGCAGGCACAAGCAGTACTTCTGCCACCTGCCAGGATACAAATTACCTGTATAAATAAAGTGATGTTAAGGTTATTTCTTAGTTATGCCGAGGATCTTCCGTGCTTCGGCAGGAGTTGCCGGTTCCCTTCCCAGGGAGGCGGCAATCTTAACTGCCACTTCAACCTGCTCGTAGCTGCCCTTGGCCAAATCACCGTTGGGCATCCTGGTGTTATCTTCAAGCCCGACCCTCATGTGTCCTCCCATCAAACAGGATTGCATGATGGCAGGGAACTGCTCCGTGCCGACGGCGCAGGTGGTGAAGTTTGAACCGGCCGGAAGGGCATTAACCATTGCGACAAATACCTCCGGTCTGAATTTCTGGCCACCGGCCACGCCCCAGACAAAGTTGAAGTTGTAGGGCTTGCGGAATATGTCCTGCTTGGCTATCAGCAGCCAGTTATCCAGGCCGCCTATGTCATACAGCTCAGCCTCCGGCCTGCAGCCCATCTCCTCCATGATTTTACCGAAATCCTGGAGCATGCCGAACGAGTTGACGAAGACATTGTCGATCAATATTTGCCCGGTTTTGCGGTCCAGCACGCTGAAATTCATAGTATTGGTATTAAGCGAAGCACTCTCAGGCTTAAGGGCTTTAATAGACCTTATCCTGGCTTCCATGTTGAGCTTGATCAGGTCATTTATCAGATTTACACAATCAGACTCGGGGAAAGGACCCACCTGGCAGGGATAACCGACCGATGAGGTGACCTGGATGATAAGGTCGGGGACGCGCTGCTTGATCGCATCGTAAGTTGCTTTTACCTTATCTACCTCAGATGTATGGTACCCTCCCATTTTCTCGTCGCGGCCGTGGATATGAACCATGCTGGCGCCCGCCTTGTAGGCTTTCTCGGCCTCATCGGCATATTCCTTTGGTGTATACGGGGTTGCAGGGTTATTATTCTTGAATGTCGCCGACCCTGCCAGTGCTGCCGTGATAAGTACTTTGTCTTCCATACAAACCTCCTCAAATATTGTTATTGCCTTTACGCAGGCTGGAAATACTCGATATCCAGGATATTAGCCTCACGTTTTGCCTTGAAAACCGGCTCCAGTTTCATACCGGGCTTAATATCCTTGAAATCCACACCTCCTATGAAATGTGTCATCGATGTATCAGCGCCGTCCAGCTTAATCACACCTATTGCATAAGGCGGCTTAAGCGCCTGTACCGATGACTCGTAGTGTACGATGGTGAATGTTTCAAGCTTACCCTTTCCGCTTAACTCAACAAGCTCTTCCACCTTGCTGAAGCATTTCGGGCACACGGACCTGGGCGGGACGTTAACCATGCCGCATTTGGGGCACTTTGCGCCGCAGATTACCTTGCTGTCCCTGATCTTGATAAAGAACTTGCTGGCCATGGAACCCACGGAGTATTTGTAGGGCATGATGACGAAGCCTTCAAAAATGACGGGTTCTTTTTTTACTGCTTCCATAGCTATTTCCTTCCTATCTTCTCTTTAATTACTCGGTAATGGTCTTGAAGTGGACTATGTCGAAGATATTGCCCTTGCGCTCCGCCTTGGGCTTGATTACCGCTTCGACCCGCATGAAAATTTTGATCTTTTCCTCATCCGTCTCCTCGAGCTGGTGCTGCAGTATGACGGTTGCGCCGTCCAGCAGTATGATGCCCACCGCGAAGGGGATTTTCAGCATCTCGCCTGTCGTCGGCAAAAGGAATGACTGTTCGGCCATGAAATAGGTCACCAATGTGCCTTTAGGCCCGACCGGGATCCACTTCGACCTGTCGGTGCATCGCGTATGGTCCCTGGTGCAGACATCTTTCGGCAGGCAAAAAGCCCGGCCGCAGGTGGGGCACTGGTTGGCGTAGATAATGCCGTTTTCTTTTAGCTCCCTGAAAAACTCTCCCCAGACTTCTCCCGTCCTCCACTTGTAAGGGATCTTCATCGTCTTATTGATGTAAATTAACTCTTCCTGCACTTTTTCTTTCATATCTATATTCCCTCCAGTTAATCCATGGTCTTGCTGAGCAGCAGCAGGTCGGACCAGTATGATCCGCCGAAGCCGCTGGCCAGGGCCTGTTTCACGTCCCTGGTCACCTGGTGCTCGCCCGCATCTCCCCTGACCTGCAGTGCGGCCTCCGCTACCCTAAGTATGGCGGAGTCGCCGATAGAGTTGGTGCAGAGTACACCGCCGGATGGGCTGCCTGAGCTGCAGGGCCGCCTCGGCTACCCTCAGTATGGCGGAGTCGCCGATGGAGTTGGTGCAGAGCACACCACCGGACGGGCTGACCGGGTATTCTCCCTCCAGTTTGAGCGCCCCTTTCTCAATGAGCTTCCATCCTTCGTTTGGTTCGCAGACCAGGAAGTCCTCCAGCCACATGGGGATGGCGAAGGCGAAGGGATCGTACATCTCGAAGACCTGGGTCTCCTGCATAGGTTTGGTGATATGATTGCGTTTGAACAGCTTGGCGCCGGCCTCCATGTGGGAGGTCCATCGTTTTTCACCTATTCCGAACTGCGCGCCGCCGTACTCTACGTGAACGGTTACGTGGTCCTTCATCCAGACCGGCTTCTTGCAGATCTTCTTGGCCTTGCTCTCGCTGGCGAGTACCATTGCGGTGGCGCCCAGGCTGGTCGGGCAGCACATCAGCAGGTTCAACGGGTACATCACCATCCTGGCTTTCATAACGTCTTCCACAGAATATATCTCGCGCATATGCGCCATGGGATTCCTGTGCGCGGCCTGGGATGCGTTAGCACGCACCATGGCGGCATGCTCCAGTTTGCATCCGCTCCTCTGCATGTAGGCAACCGAGACCGTTGCCAGGCCTCCTATGGCGCCCACCAGGAAATGCCGGTCTACCGCGGGGTCGGTGATGGTGGAGATAGCCGGCGTCGCCGGCCCCTCATCGTGCTTCTCCCAGCCTATTACCAGGCAGACATCGTATAAACCTGAGGCGATATGATACCAGCCCTGTATTGCCGTCATGGTGCCGACTGTGCCGCCGGTGTTCATTTTGAATCCCGGCCTGCCGGCTGCTCCGCTGTAAAGGTTCAACATGGCATCGTTCAGGTGATGTCCCTCGAACATGTCCATGTTCCCCGCCATTACGGCTTCCATATCATTGATAGTAAGGCCGGCATCCTCCAATGCCCTGGTGACGGCATCGTAAATCAGCTCACCGTCATTGACATAGGGTCTTCGGCCGCTGTGCGTCGTCTGGCCGATTCCAACAATTGCAACCCTGTTTGCCATTTTATTTACCTCCCTTTTCGAGAACGAGTACACAGTGCATCTGGCCTGCCAGGCCGCCGCAGCCGTGGGCGACAGCGCGCTTGGCGCCCTGCACCTGGTGCTCACCGGCCTTTCCCTGAAGCTGCCACACAGCTTCAGCCACCCTGGCCATGCCCGCCACTGTTACCGGCGCGCCTGAAAGTAGGCCGCCCGATGGGTTGACCGGAATTTCACCCTTCAACTGCGTCTTGCCGCTGTCGATCAGCTTGCCGCCCTCTCCCCGGCCGCACAGGCCAAGGCCCTCTGTCCACAGAAGTTCCTCGTGTGCATAGTACTCAGAAAGTTCAACCAGGTCGAGGTCCTTGACCGGGTTATTGATGCCAGCCATTTTGTAGGCTCTTTTAGCCGACTTAATCAGAGCATCGCATTCAGCCAGGTCCCTGTCACCCAGGTTGTGATGCTCATAATAATTTCCGGACCCCGTAATCCATACAGGAGTTGGAGTCAATTTCTTGGCGACTTCTTCGCTGGCCAGGATCATGGCGCAGGCGCCGTCGGAGACGGGTTTCTTCTGCAGTTCAGTGATGGGGTCGGCCAGCATCTTCGACTTGAGCACCTGGTCAACCGTTAGGTTCATGGCCTCCTGCGCCAATTTGTTCTTGAGCGCATTGCCCCTGTTTTTCACCACTACCTTGGCGAACTGCTCCGGTGTGACCTTGTATCTGTCCATGTAGCGCCTGGCCTGCATGGCTGCACCCATGGTGTAGTCGAGCCCCAGCCAGCGGTGGAAGATATGGTCGATCGACCAGTTCTCGATCATGGTGCCGTCGGTGATCGATTCCTCGCAGTGGCTTACCACGAGGATCAGCTTGTTGTCACCGGAAAGGATATGCATGGCCCCGTAAAGGACCGCGTAGGCGCCATCGCCTGCCACCTTGGACTCGTCCTTCAGGTGTGAGCATACGGCGTCAGGTATGGGCATGGATGATATCGTCCTCCCATCCCAGAAGTCCTGGGAACAGCTTACGACTGCTTCTATATCGTCCTTGAGGTTGATGCCCGCGGCCTCGACGACCTTGTCCGTGACCTCTACCACGAGGTCCATCAGGTGTTGGTAGGGTTTGGCGGCTTCGAACTTTGTCGCGGAGGCCGCCACTATTCCAACTCTGCCAGCCATTCTTGTTTGCCTCCTTATAATATTTGATTCTTTATTAATTAAACCGGGTTTTTGGATTTGTTAAGTCTTTGGCCTTTTGGCCACCGCTACCTTGGTTACCAGGACGGCTACGTCCTCATCACGCTGATTCTTGATGTGCCACTGGTTGGCAACAACCCCCAGGTCACCTTTATCCTGCATCTCGATTACCTCCGTCACCAGGTGGATTGTATCACCCAGCTTGGTTGGCGCGGTAAACCTGACCTTGTCCATGCCGTAGAAGGCGATCAAGGCGACATCATAGGGCGTGACAAACCCGGATGCAATGGACAGCACAAGGAAACCATGCGCGATGCGGCCACCGAATATACTCTTCTTGGCCAGTTCTTCGTTGACGTGGAGGCCATACCAGTCCCCGCTGAGCGCGGCGAACATGGTTATGTCAGCCTCGGTAACAGTCCGCCCCCTTGTCACTACTTTCTGACCGACCTGGAAGTCCTCAAAATATATCATGGCGCTCCTTAACCTCTCCGCGATTTGCGCCTATTTTATAACAATTATGCAGTCATGTAAATAACCTTTTCTATAAAAATTCGAAAATAAGTTTGCGTTCATTCCACACCTGTTTAAATACGTTGATTGATTGCTTAATTAATCTTGATAACCTTATATTATTTTGGTAAAATTGCGGGAACACGGGCAGGTTATTGAATCTTCACTAAATGGCCTGTAAGGCGCAGGCACGTTGAGATCAGGAGGTTGCTGACATGGATTTTAAATTCACCGCTGAGGAAGAGTCTTTCCGCCGGGAGGTAAAGGGCTGGTTAAAGGAAGCCATACCGCCGCGCTGGAGAGAACTGCCGACAGGATTCTGGCAGGAAACGGAAGAGTCGTGGAAAATATCCCGCCAGTTCCAGAAAAACCTGGGTTTGAAAGGTTGGCTGGCGCCGGCTTACCCCGTTGAACTTGGTGGTGCCGGGCTGAGTCATATAAAACGCCTTATCCTGGCAGAGGAGTTGACCTACCATGACGCCCCGGTGAGCATTGAGACAGAGATAACTGTTAACTGGGTGGGCATGGCGCTGCAGCACTTTGGCAGCGAGCAACAGAAGCAGGATTTCATACCGCGCATAGCTAAAGGCGATATTATTTTTTGCCTGGGCTATAGCGAACCCAACGCCGGATCTGACCTGGCTTCCCTGCAGACACGTGCCGTTGAACAGGGCGACAATTACGTTATCAACGGGCAGAAGATATGGTGCAGTTACGCCCACTACGCCGACTATTGCTGGCTGGGTGCGGTTACTGACCCGGATGCCGGCAAGCACCGCAATATGAGTATGTTCGTGGTGGACATGAAGAACCCGGGCATTACTATTCGCCCGCTTATAAACGTGATAGGCTGCCACTCATTCAACGAAGTATTTTTTGACGACGTCCGTACCCCGAAAGACAGCCTGGTAGGCGTCAAGAATAACGGCTGGTTCCAGCTTGCTATGGCTCTCGATTTTGAGCGCTCCGGCGTACAAACGGCTGCGGCCAATAAACTGCTGCTTGACCACATGGTCAACTATGCCAAAGCCAATAAAAGGGGAGGTAAACTGCTATCCAAGGATCCTATCCTGCGTAATATGATAGCTGAGATGGCCATTGAGATAGAAGTGGCGCGTATGCTCTGCTACCGCATCGCCTGGATTTACAGCAAGGGCGGGCATTCCAATTACGAGTCCTCGCAGGCCATGATCTTTGGCAGCGAATTGCTGCGCAGAATCTCGGATGCCGGCATGAGGGTGCTGGGACAGTACGGCCAATTAGCCTACGGCTCTCAAAGGGCGGTAGAGAGGGCAGCAATGTGCAGGAGTTACCTGGCTTCCCTGTCGATCGGTGTGGGTGGAGGCACAAATGAGATACAGCGTAACATCATCGCCATGCGCGGGCTCGGGCTGCCGCGTAAAGAGCAGGTGCGCGTAATATTTTTAATACCGGGCGGATATTATCATGGATTTTCGTTTTAGCGAAGCTGAAAAAAGATTCAGGGCCGAGGTTGAAGAGTTTATTCTTCAGGAGATGCCTCCGGGCTATGCAGATAAGGACCTGTACTGGCCTGGCGGCTATGGCGCCATAGGTGAGTTCGAGGTTCGCGACCCGGCGGTAGAGAAGGTCCGGGAAAAAATGGG
>JAPLHK010000060.1 GCA_026389715.1 Chloroflexota bacterium | reverse complement strand
TGGATGAGCTTGAGTATCTTCCCCGGGTTGGCCAGCACGTCCTCGAGGTGGGCGATGGTCTTCATAATGTCATGGTACTCGTCTAAAATCTTCTTGCGCTCGAGATTTGCCAGCCTGCGCAGTTGCATATCGAGGATAGCCTGGGCCTGCATCTGGCTGAGTGAGAATTCGGTCATCAGGTTGCCGCGCGCGGATTCGGCGGTCTCCGATCCACGGATAGTCTTGATGACGGCATCCAGGTGGTCCAGCGCTATCTTGAATCCCTCTAATATATGGGCCCTCTCCTTGGCTTTCTGAAGGTCGAACTTGGTGCGGCGGGTGATAACCTCGGTGCGGAAAGTAATGTGGCATTGCAGCGCTTCCTTGAGATTGATTACGCGCGGCTGGCCGTCCACCAGGGCGATCATGTTGATGAAGAAGGCGGTCTGCATGGAGGTGAATTTAAAGAGGTTGTTTTGCACCTTGGCGGGGTGGGCATCCTTGCGCAGCCCTATGACCAGCCGCATGCCCTGCCTGTCTGATTCGTCGCGGACATCGCTGATGCCCTCTATCTTCTTGTCCCTGGCTAATTCAGCTATCTTTTTGACCAGGTCGGCTTTGTTGGTCTGATAAGGAAGCTCGGTAACCACGAGCTGCATCTTGCCGGCTTTGGTGGATTCTTCAACCACGCGGGCGCGCAGCACTACTTTGCCCTGGCCGGCAGCATAGGCGTTCTTGATGCCTTCCACTCCGCAGATGATGCCGGCGGTGGGGAAATCGGGGCCTTTGACAAAGCCCATCAGCTCATCAACCGAGGCCGCGGGATTCTCAATCAGGAAATGCAGGGCGTCGCAAACCTCGGTGAGGTTGTGTGGCGGTATGTTGGTGGCCATACCGACCGCGATACCGGACGAGCCGTTGATGAGCAGGTTGGGCAGCCTGGCAGGCAATACGGAGGGCTCCTTGAGGCTCTCGTCGAAGTTGGGTATGAAGTCAACTGTATCCTTATCGATGTCCAGCAGCAGTTCATCGGCTATCCTGGCTAAGCGCGCCTCGGTATAACGCATGGCCGCCGGCGGGTCATCATCGACACTGCCGAAGTTGCCCTGGCCATCCACCAGCCGGTAGCGCATGGAGAAATCCTGAGCCATCCTGACCATGGCATCGTAAACGGAGGAGTCGCCGTGAGGGTGGTATTTGCCAAGCACTTCGCCGACTATGCGGGCGCTCTTTTTATAGGGCGAGTTGTAGCGCATGCCCATGTCCTGCATGGCAAAAAGGATGCGCCGGTGCACAGGCTTGAGCCCGTCGCGCACGTCAGGCAGGGCCCGTGAAACAATGACGCTCATGGCATAATCGAGGTAGGAACGCTTCATCTCCTCTTCTATGCCAACGGGCCTTATCGAAAGTCCTAATTCCATATCTACTCCTCATCTCCGAAGCTGCGGTCAAGGCGCTGCAGGTCATCCTGAGATGTGTATCCTTCGTATATCGAAAATCCTTCGGGTACCGTCTCGGTGTCCTCCGACTCACCATAGTCGGCCTCGTCCAGGCCTTCCTCCTCGCCGGCGCTGTGCCTGAGCAGGTTGTCCTTGACATGCGCGGGGTAGGTTTCTGTCACCCGGATGGGGAACGAGAGCTTGCCGGCCTGGCTGGGGTGCTGGAAGGTCTCACGTATGATTACCTTAACTTTTTCATGGTCCAGGCTGACGATTGCCGCAATATACCTGTTGCCTCCATTGATCAGCTTGGCCAGCCTAAGGCCGTGCTCAGGCTCGATTATCCCCAGGAATTCGCCGCGGTCGTTCTTCACCACCGTATCCTGGTTCCGGATATCGAGGAACACTTTCTCACCGGGGGACATCTTGACCAGTGCAGCCTGGGGCGCCAGCTCCAGCAGGTTTACAATGCCGTATTTGCCCACGTCGGCAATGAAATCACTGGGCTTGGCCTTTTCCCGCTTCGTATTGGTGACTTTGACGCCTTTGAGCAGGGCCAGCCGGTCCAGGTTTTTCCTGGCTATGCTGTTGATGGGCGACAACTCAAGGGCTTTGCTATACGCTTCTTTAGCTTTTTGATGTTCCCCCAGCTCCATGTGGGCACGGCCCAATCTGTTGTACGCGTCCACATCTGCGGGGAACACTTCTATTATACTCTTGTTGGCCGCCACCGCCTCTTCCCAGCGGTTCTCCGTTGCCATCCTGATGGCCTCCAGTATCTTGCCGCGCCATATACGCGCTTTCTCTTCTTCGCGGTCAGCCATCCTGTTTAACCTCTGTTACTATCATAACAATTAATATCATTTGTGCAAGTATTTTATTTAATACCAAATCGTCCGCAAAGACAAATCTGTCGCCCGCATTTCCCATATCAGCAGAGCCTGTGTGATTTTAGTCGTTTATTTACCTCCCTGAAACTGGTAAACTCCCAAACAGGTGACGGTGATTTGACAGGGCTTTTTAAGCGGTGCTAAATTACCACGTAACTTAAATTAAGTCAACAAGAAGGTGTATTAATGAAAGACCAGGTTCAGGAAGTCTTAAATATCATCCGCCCCAGCCTGCAGGCCGACGGCGGCGACGTAGAGCTCGTGGACGTTAAAGACGGCGTGGTCAGCGTAAAACTTACGGGCCACTGCGCCGGGTGCCCACATTCGACTATGACACTGAAAAAAGGTATCGAGCGCTTCCTTAAGGAAAAGCTACCGGCCGTCAAAGAAGTCGTCGGCGTATAGGTAAGGGGATTTAATCTTTGTCCAGGTCAAAGGCCTTATGCAGGGTCCTGACCGCTTCTTTGACCTTATCCTCCGCGATTATGCAGGTGATGCGTATCTCTGACGTGGTAATCAGCAGGATGTTGATGTTCTGCATAAACAGGGTCTGGAACATCTTGGCCGCGTAACCCGGGGTATTCTGCATCCCGGTCCCGATGATGGATACCTTGCCCAGCCTGGAATCGCTCAGGCATTCTTTGGCGCCTATCTCAGTGGCTACCGGTCTGACAATATCCATGGCCCTGTTAAGGTCATTCTTGGTAACAGTGAAGGTCAGGTCGGTGATATTGTTAGCGCCGGCGTTTTGCACGATGGTATCAACACTGATACCGGCTTTAGCCAACGGCATGAAAATCGCGGCCGCGATACCGGGCCGGTCCGGTACGCCGGTGACGGTGATCTTGGCTACATCCATATCATGGGCTATGCCCCTGACTTTATTTCTCTGTTCCATATTCTTCCCTCCGCGAATCATAGTGCCGGGCCTATCAGCCAGGCTGGACGCAACCAATATAGGCATTTTGAAGACCTGCCCTAACTCTACCGAGCGGTGGTGCATAACCCGCGCGCCGGAGGTGGCCATCTCCAGCATCTCTTCGTAGCCTATCTCGTTGAGCTTTTGCGCCTCTGGCACAATGCGCGGGTCGGCAGTGTAAACACCATCTACATCGGTATAAATCTCGCAGATTTTAGCCTTAAGGCTGGCCGCCAGGGCCACGGCCGTGGTATCGGACCCGCCCCTGCCAAGTGTGGCAATATCGTTATCGGAGGTCAGCCCCTGGAAGCCTGCCACGATAACAATGTTACCCTTTTTCAGCTCGTTGACTATCCTCTTGGGCTCGATGCCGGTAATCCTGGCGCGGCTGAAGGCCGAATCGGTTGAAATGCCGGCCTGGGGGCCGCTTAAAGCTATAGCCCGGAAGCCCATAGCATGCAGCGCCATGGACAGGAGGGTGCTGGACACTATCTCCCCCGTCGATAGCAGGAGGTCCATCTCGCGCGGCTCGGGGTTGGGGTTTATCTTTCCTGCTAACTCTATCAGGTCGTCGGTGGTATCACCCATAGCCGAAACGACCACAACCACTTTATTGCCCTTTTTAAAGCTTTCTGAAACCCTGGTTGCCACATTACGGATCTTATCGGCGTTGGCTACTGAACTGCCGCCGTATTTCTGTACTACTATCGCCATATCTGTCGCCGCCTGTTCATTATATTTAACTTTCAAGAAAATTTTTCATAAGCCTGTATCCGGGCTCGACCATGACCCCGGTCCTGCCCGCCTCTGGCTCGGTAAAGCGGGTTGCCCCGTTGGCCTTTACCCCGCTGCCCCAGATGAGGAAGGGGACGGGTTCGGCACAGTGCGTCTTGAGCTTGACCGGTGTGGGATGGTCGGGCATCACCAGCACCCTGAGATCCCCGCCTTTCCAGGCCATCAGCCTGCCCATGACCTCTTTATCGATCATCTCGATGGCCTTAATCTTATCGTCAGCAGCGCCGCGGTGCCCCATCTCATCAGGCGCCTCGATATGTATAACCGCGACGTCATTTCGATCCAGCGAGTCCAGCGCCCCACTCACCTGCGCGGCGAAATCGTTATCCAGGTTGTCGGTCACACCCTCTATGTGGAGTATCTCCATACCTGCCATCATGCCCAGGCCACGCAATAAATCTACCCCCGAGGTGAGCGCCGCTTTCAATCCGAAGGCCTGCTGAAAAGCGGGCGTCTCCGGCACCTGGCCGCTGGCCCAGAATAGCCAGATGGTTGTAACAGGCAGCCTGCCGGCCTTTTTCCTTTCTATATTGACAGGGTGGTTGGCCAGCAACGGCCCGGACTTTTTCATCAGCTCCCTGAGAAAACCGCTGCCTTCGCCGTGCGGCAGGTATGCCGCTACAGTCTGGTCGGTAATATCATGTGGCGGCGTGCAAATGGCCTTTAGTGTTTCCTCATGTCCCGCCATTTTGCAGATATGGCGATAGCTGATGCCGGTAAAAAACCTGACCTCCTTCGAGCCGAGTTCTTCATTCAAAGTCCCGATGATGGCGTCCGCTTCATGTGTCGATATATGGCCGGCGCTGTGGCTGACCATTTTGCCCTCCAGCACGGTCACCAGGTTGCAGCGGAAGGTCACTTCACCTTTATTTATGGGTACTCCCACGCTGCGCGCTTCAATGGCGCTCCTACCTTTATAATATACAACCGGGTCATAGCCGAGCACCGACATGCAGGCCGGTGCGCTGCCGGGCTCCATACCGGGAGGAACGGTAACAGCCATACCCTCGTAGCCCTGCCCTGCCATCCTGTCCAGATTAGGGGTGACGGCAAGTTCCAGGCAGGTCCTGTTATCCCGGTCGGGAAGCGGCCAGCCGGAGGCGCCGTCCGCTATCACCACGCAAAATTTCATAGCCAGTAAGTTTACAATTGTTGCCCTAAAAGTTAAAGCCGACTATAATAACTATCCCGTGCGGGGAGTAGCGCAGTTGGTTAGCGCGCAGCGTTCGGGACGCTGAGGCCGGAGGTTCGAGTCCTCTCTCCCCGACCAATCTATTTCCTAACCTAATTCCTTTTTGGCCTCGTCCCAGAGTTGGTCCATCTCGGCCAGCGTCATCGACTTGATTTCCATGCCTTTCTGCCGGCTGGCATCCTCAATGTAACGGAAGCGGCGGATGAAGCGCGCGTTGGCCTGGCGTAAAGCCGATTCAAGCTCGATATCCATGTGGCGGGCGGCGTTGGCCAGCACCAACAGTATATCGCCGAATTCATGCACTTTCTCTTCATGCGAGGAGGCCTTCTTCAATTCCCCCACCTCCTCGACCAGTTTGTCCATGATATCATCCGCTTTCTCCCAGTCGAACCCTGCCGAGGCGACGCGCCTCCCGATATCCTGGCTGCAGGCCAGCGACGGCAGCCCTCTTGGTATGCCGTCTAATAATGAACGGCAGCCGTTCTTCTCCTGTCCCTTGATCTCCTCCCAGTTAAGCGAGACTTCCTCCGCGTTCTTTACTTTAGTATCCCCGAACACGTGGGGATGACGTTTTATCATTTTGCCGCTGATATTACGCAGTATATCCCCGAGTTTGAATTCGCCGGATTCTTCGGCTATGCGTGCATGCAGCATTATCTGCAGCCAGAGGTCTCCCAGCTCTTCACTTAGAGCAGGCATGTCGTTATCTTCTATAGTTTCCAGCACCTCGTAGCATTCCTCGACCAGGTACGGCTTGAGCGAATCGTGGGTCTGCTGGCGGTCCCAGGGACAGCCGCCCGGACCACGCAGGCGCTGTATTATCTTGCGGAAAGTCTCGAACTCGCCCAGCTCTTCGTCACTGAATTCAGGTGTCTTTTTTTTCATCGCTATAAATCCCGGTACTTATCAAAGTTACGATTTGCCACCATTATAAATGAAAGAAAGCCAGCCGGCATGTCTGCGGCTGGCCTGAAATTCGACCTGCGCAGGCCTAATCCCGTCTTACGCCAAATACTAAGAAAACGAAGTACAGGAGTTGCGCCACAGCCTGCAGCATGGCTGCCACATAGGTCAGGGCGGCGGCGGACAATACCGCGCTGGCGCCATCGTATTCCTGGCCCACCAGCAGGCCGGTATCCTTGATCATCTGCCTGGCACGGCTGCTGGCGTTGAACTCCACAGGCAATGTCACCAGCGTAAATAAAACAGCTGCTGAGAACAGGAAAATGCCGGCAACAGCTACCACCTCTCCCAGAGCCTGCGACAACCCCATGAGCAGCACTCCTCCCATTATCAGTATCCAGCCGAATGTGCTGCCGATATTGGCCGCCGGTACCAATGAAGAGCGAAGGCCCATCATGCCGTACTTGGTTTTATGCTGCATCGCGTGGCCAACCTCGTGCAGGGCTATGCCAACCGCTGCCACGGATGGGGTCCCGGCAACTTCCGGGGATAATCTTAGCACCCGTTTACCGGGCTCATAATGGTCGGTTAATTTCCCTTCTACTATCTCCACCGGGACGTCGCTCAAACCGTTGGCTTTCAAAACCTGTGAGGCGGCCTGCGCACCGGTGATGCCACGCTGATTATAGACCTTGGCGTACTTGCTGTATGTAGATTTTACCTTGACCTGGGCATAGATCATGAATATCAGGGCCGGGGCCATTAATATAAGGTAAAGAATCATTTCAAGCGCTCCGCAAAGTACTTATCAGCACTTTATTAGTTTATTTCGAGGAGGGTCGCAAGTCAAAGCACGCTGCCGTCAAAGTCCCTGTGCCCGGCGCTGAAATCGGCCGCCGGCATCTCGCGCTTGCCCTCCGGCTGGACTCTTATCAGACCGAGCAGGCCGTCCACCGTCCTCACCGCTACGCGGGCAGGGGCCGTGCGTGGTAACGCGACTACTCTGCCCATCTCTCCACCTTGCGGGTCGTGCAGAGCAATCGCCTTCATCACCTTTATTCTGACGCCTTTCCAGTCAAAATAGCAGCCAGGCCAGGGCTGATAAGCCCTTACCCGCCGCCAGAGAGCAACAGCCGGCAGCTTCCAATCAAGCAGGCCGTCCTCTTTTACCTCCATCCTCGTATAGCTGGCACGGCTGTCATCCTGCGGCCTGGGTTCGATTTTCCCTTCAACCCAGGCGGGCAATATCCTGGACAGCTCCCGGGCCCCCATTTCAGCCAGCCGTTCGGATAGCGATTCAGCCGTATCTTCATCTGAAATGCTCAGTTCCACCTGGCTCAGGATGGGACCGCTGTCGACCTTGCGTTCGATTAGCATAATAGTAACGCCGGTGACCGGGTCACCGTTGAGTATGGGGGCCGCCAGCGGCGAGGGTCCGCGGTAACGCGGCAGCAATGAAGGATGGATATTGATACATTTATATCGCGGGATCTCCAGTACTGCAGCGGGCAATATCCGGCCGTAAGCTGCCACAATGATTATGTCCGGCTTCAACGAGGCCAGCAACTCGATCTCCGCGGGGTCTTTAAACGACTCCGGCTGGATGACCCGCATACCCTGCGATACGGCAAACCGCTTGACCGGGCAGGCCATAACCTGCCGGCCCCGTCCCGTGCGTTTGTCGGGCTGCGTATAAACAGCCCTTATGTCATACTGGTTTGACATAAGTGACTGCAAGGCCGGCAGTGCAAAATCGGGAGAGCCCATAAATACGGTTATCATCGTATACTATCGGTACTAAAGTTTTTCGCCGTTATGTCAAAATAACCATTGACAGGTCTGAAGACCCCCATGGTAATCTATCTATGTTTCGGGAGGGGTACCACGGTAAACCGGGCAGACATTCCCAGCAACCGATTTTTTTAAGCAACCTAAACTGAAAGTCGGCATTTTTCGTTCCTATGGGGGAAGTTTTTGCCCTTTTTACGGTACCCGCCGACAAAATATAATACGGATAAGAGGCAAATGCAAGCTGATAAGATATGGGAAGCGGCTCTGGGTGAGTTGCAACTCCAGGTTAGTAAAGCGAATTATGATACCTGGCTGAAGGATTCGCGGGGAATAGCTTATGTTAAAGGTGTTTTTACCATCGCTGTTCCTACCGCTTTCATCGCGGAATGGCTGAAGAGCCGGCTGCTTTCCACGGTCTGCAGGATACTTTGCTCCATCACCGGGCAGAACGTCGAGGTCGCGTTCCAGGTACTTGCGTCCGCTACCTCTGTATCAGCGGCAAAACCTCTGGCGGTCGCCGACGGCGGCGTCAGCCTGAAAATGCGAAAACCGTCGGGAAAAAGCAGCTCCCTGAACTCCAGGTACACTTTCAATACTTTCGTCTCTGGTGAATGCAGCCGCCTCGCCTATACGGCCGCGGTGGAGATCTCGGGAAATCCCGGCGAGTTATTTAACCCTCTTTTCATTTACGGCGGCACCGGCATCGGCAAGACCCACCTGCTGCACGCTATCGGCCAGGAGCTGGCGGCACGTGAAATATGCGCCATTTACATGAGTGCCGAGCAGTTCACCAACGAGTTCGTTATGTCTATCCGCAATAACAAAAATGAGGAATTCCGCGGTAAATTCAACGAGGCCTGTGTCTTATTGCTGGATGATATCCAGTTTTTCAGCGGCAAGATGCAGACCCAGGAGAGTTTTTTACACATAATCAACGACTTCCTGGAAGATAACCGTCAGGTTGTCATATCGTGCGACCGCCCTCCCAAAGATATCGAATCACTCAAGGTCCACCTGCGTTCCCGGCTGGAAGGCGGACTGGTAGCCGACATGTATGCCCCTGACCATAAAACAAGGC
>JAPLHK010000046.1 GCA_026389715.1 Chloroflexota bacterium | reverse complement strand
TAGACATCGTCGATGTCATATCTCAATACATTCAGTTGAGCAAATCCGGGCGCAATTTCAAAGCAACTTGCCCTTTCCACGCTGAAAAAACGGCCTCGTTCTTTGTTTTTCCCGAGAAACAAAGCTGGCACTGCTTCGGCGCCTGCGCGACAGGCGGTGACATATTCACATTTGTGATGAAAAAAGAGGGGCTGGACTTTAGCCAGGCGTTACGCCTGCTTGCAGATAAGGCCGGCATAACCCTATCAGGAAAGACTGAACTGCGCTCCAAAGAAGACACCGCAAGACTGGACCGTTTACTCAAGTTAAATGAGGTTGCCGCCGAGTATTTTCATTATCTGCTGCTGCATGAACCGGAGGCCTTAACGGCCCGGCAATATGCGGATAAGCGGGGATTATCCTCCCTGGCGATCGGGGATTTTCAACTTGGCTATGCTCCCAACAAGTGGGATGGACTTACGAATTATCTTACCAAATCAGGTTATGCAGCAGAGGAACAACTCGCGGTTGGTTTAATCGTACCCCGTGATACCGGCGGATATTATGACAGGTTCAGAAACAGGCTGATTTTCCCGATACGGGATATCAAGAGGCGTGTAGCCGGGTTCGGCGGCCGTGCCCTGGACGATTCGCTGCCGAAGTATTTGAATTCGCCGCAGACCGTTCTCTTCGATAAGAGCAGCATCATTTTCGGTATAGACCGCGCCCAGGGCCCGATCAGGGAGAAGGACAGCGTAGTTATCACCGAAGGCTACATGGACGCTATCACTGCTCATCAGTACGGATTCAGCAATACTGTTGCGTCAATGGGAACCGCCCTGACCGACCGGCAAATTTCCATATTGAGGAAACTCACCAGGAATATCGTTGTAGCCTTAGACGCAGATCCGGCGGGAATCGAAGCAACCACCCGAAGCATAGTAACCATTGATGAGCAGATCCCCAAAGACCATTGGATGCCCTGGACGCAATCTAAGACGTACGCAGAATTGGTAAAATATGAAGTCCAGGTAGTGGAAATCCGTGATGGAAAAGATCCTGATGAGATAATACGGAATTCACCTGAAAAGTGGGCGCTATTACTGAAGGAATCCCAACCTATAATAGATTTTACTTTAAAAAAAGAAATTGCTAACATTAATTTCGATAGTTCTAAAGATAAATCCGCAGTAGTTTCAAAATTATTACCCATTATTTCTCAGATAAGTGATGCTATCCGGCGTGCGCATTATGTACAAAAACTGGCGGGATTGCTCGGAATTGACGAGCGGTTCGTAAGTGATGCGCTATTCGATTTACAGTCAGCAGAAAGAAAAAATAAATCATCGTATAACCGCAAGGCAAAACGAGATTATACCGACCTGACTGTAACATCACGTTACATTGAAGAGTATTGCCTGACTTTGCTATTGCAATACACGGATTTAAGAGAACAGGGATTAAATCTTTCAGCAGATTATTTTGAACATTCTGAAAATAAGGATATATTATTAAAATGGCAGGCTAATCCTGATATAGATACAATTATGGTGGGGCTTGACCCGTCCATGATCGACTATTTCAGACATGTGCTGTCATTTCACACCAGGTTACCGGGCAGCCTGATTCTCGATAAGAGAGAAAGGGAATTGGCACTTAAGGATTGTATCAACCGTTTGCTGGAAGGGTATGTCAGAAGCCTTGAAATAAAGAAACAACTGATACTATCGGCAGAAAAGGAAAAGGGCGACATTGAAAGCCAGGTAGCTAAACTGATAGAACATGGTATAGATGAAAGCCGGCAGTTGCAGAGTATCTTTAAGAAACGGGGGCGCCTCTTCAGCCGCACCAGGGGAGTCTAAATGGCCAAAAGCACAAAACCGATTAGTAAAAAAAAGGCACGACCTGTAAAAGTCGAAAAAAAAGTATCGCTTAAACCGGCCGTTGCCGAGGCAGCCGCGGCGAAACCGGCCCCGGAAGGCTTTGAGGTTCGGCACGACCCGTGGGCAAAGGCTGAAATCCCTATAATAACGCACGTCGAAAAAGAACTGCTGTTCAGTGACATCGAAGCTCCGGCCGAGTTCGCTGAAGAGTGGCTGAAACCTGAGGCAGAAGAGGAAAAACCGCTGGTTGGGCTTGAGATTGAGCTTACCGAGCATGAGGCCATTGATGACCCTGTCCGGATGTACCTGCACGAGATAGGCAAATACCCCTTGCTTAACGCCAAACTTGAGCGGGAATTGGCCAGCAAAATCGAGCCTTACAAATATATGGAATATATCAAAGACCGTTTTCGTCATAACTTAAACAGGTTCCCTTCAACTTCTGATTTTGTTATCCAGGCGCTGAAAAACCTCTGCGATTGCGACACGGTCCTGGATAAATTGTCCGAACACCTCAATGTTGGTAAAAAACCCAGTTTCAAGGAGAAATTACTTAATCAGAAACTTCACCAGGCCATCGACGAATTTATCAATCCTGAGACCGTAGAAAAAATTGCCAAGGAATTGTCCCTGGAGCACTCTGAGATTGAGAAGAGGTTAGTCGATTATTCGATTTATGTCAGGATGATCAATCCGGAGATTTTTTCTATCATCGATGGCAAGTCTACCTGGGATAAGGTAAAGCAGATAGTTATCAAAAACGGGGACGTTAAACTTGCTGCGAAGATTGACGACAATAATCATGCTTTCCAGCATAAATTCGATATTATCGACAAAGAAGGCAAAGAAGCCAGTAAGCAGTTGACGGTGTCTAACCTTAGGCTTGTCGTCAGTGTGGCCAAGAAATATGTCGGGCATGGTATGCCGTTACTTGATTTAATCCAGGAAGGCAACATCGGGTTGGTCCGTGCTGTGGAAAAATTTGAGTACCGTAAAGGGTATAAATTCAGCACCTACGCCACCTGGTGGATCAGGCAGGCGATCACCAGGGCAATTGCCGACCAGGCCAGGACTATACGGATCCCCGTACACATGGTGGAAACAATCAACAGGTTACTAAAGGTTAACAGGAAGCTGTCCCAGGAATTCGGCAGGGAGCCAAGCTGTGAAGAAATCGGCGTGGGGATGGAGATATCGGCAGACAAAGTCCGAGAAATTATGAAGCTTTCGCAGGTACCGATTTCCCTTGAAATGCCCATCGGTGAGGAAGAGGACAGCCACCTGGGTGATTTCATCGAAGACCGCTCTAATCTTCCACCCGCTGATGCGGCTTCACGCGAATTGCTTAAGGCGCAACTCGATAAAGTACTGGGAGAATTAACTGACCGTGAGAGAAAGGTGCTTTTATTGAGGTTTGGCCTGGAAGATGGGAGGGCCCGTACATTGGAGGAAGTAGGTAAAGAATTCAATGTCACACGCGAGAGGATCCGGCAGATTGAGGCCAAAGCCCTGCGCAAATTGCGCCATCCCAGCAGGAGCCGCAAGCTCAAAGACTATCTCGAGTAGATTCACAAGCATTAAGGAGGAATTTAATGAAAATCCTTCAGGGATTTTTAATATTTATGGGCGCGCTGGCTGTTATAGCCATTATTGCGCTGCTGGTGGGTTACGTCATGGCGCTGTTGACCCCGGATATACGCTCGAGCATGCATCCCGTTGTCCTGTCAGCTGAATCTGTTGACAGCCTGAATAATAAACTCAGCGAGCTGAAAAAGGAAGCTGCAGCCATTGACAGCAGCCAACCGGCCAAAAATATGCAGCTTACGATAACTGAAGAGGAAATTAATTCACTCATAGTAATGGCCCTGGCGGAAGGCACTTTGCCAGCCAAGGAAATGCTGGTAAATTTCAATGACGGCTATCTCGTGGTCTACAATGCGTGGAGCTTCCCTGCCGCCCCGGTGAAAACGGCGGTAATCGGGACCCTTGATATAGAGAACGGTAAACCAAAATTCATCATTAAGGATTTTTACCTGGGCAAGGTGCCCGTGCCGCAAGGCTTTGACGAGGGAATACAGGATCTTGTCAACATAATGATCCTATTGAATGCCCCGATGGAAGAACTGCACTCTGATTTAAAGGAAATCACCATCAGCGAAGGCCAGCTAAAGCTGGCGGGAACCACCAAGGTAAATAAATAGCTGCGCTTTCAGCGGCCCAATGGGTTGGGCATATTCTTGGGCAGCTTGCCTTTGGCCATCATCTTCGTCATTTTTTGAATATTGTAGAACTGGTTAAGCACCTGGTTGATATCACCCGGAGTAGTCCCGCTGCCTTTAGCTATTCTCTTTTTCCTGCTGCCGTTAATCAGCTCCGGATGCCTTCTCTCTTCGCCTGTCATAGATAAAATTATGGCCTCGATTTTACGTGTGCGGTCAAGGCTTTCCTTATCCGATATGCCCTTGGTCAACTTGGAAAATCCGGGGATCATGTCGACTAATTGCGTGAAGCTGCCCATCTTCTTTATTTGCCGCATCTGCTCAAGCAGGTCGTCCAGGTCAAATTCCGACTTCCGCAATTTCGACTCAAGCTTTTCCAACTTTTGCTTATCGAATGTCTTCTCTGCCTTTTCGATCAGTGTAAGCACGTCACCCATGCCAAGTATGCGCGACGCCAGCCTTTCCGGGTAAAAAACCTCCAGCGCAGACGCTTTTTCTCCCACCCCGAAAAATTTAATCGGCACGCCGGTCACATATTTTATGGAAAGTGCTGCACCTCCACGGGCATCGCCATCCATCTTGGTTAAGATGAGCCCGCTTATTCCAAGCGTCTTATTAAATTCATCGGCTATATTGACAGCGTCCTGACCTGTCATTGCATCAGCTACCAGCAGTATCTCAGCCGGGGCAACTGCCTTCTTTATATCCACCAACTCCTTCATTAATACTTCATCAATGTGTAAACGCCCCTGCGTATCGATGATAACCCAGGATGCAGCAATTTCTTCCGCCCTCCTGATAGAATTGCGGCATATATGAACCGGATCAGCCACGCTGTCTTCAAAGTACACCGGTATATCCAATTGGCTGCCCAGTACCTTCAGTTGTTCTATAGCCGCCGGCCTACGTGTGTCGGCGGCAACCATCAACGTCTTCTGGTTCGATTGTTTGAGATGCAAAGCCAACTTGGCTGCCGTGGTGGTTTTGCCCGCACCCTGTAACCCCACCAGCATAACCACCGAAGGCTGTCTGGCAGAGCCTTTTAAATGAGACGGCTCTTTGCCGAGAATGCCGCTAAGCTCCCCGTTAACAATCTTGATAATCTGCTGTGCGGGAGTTAAGCTCTCCAGGACTTTAGCATCAATCGCTTTTTCTCTAACTGCTGACAGGAAGCTCTTTACAACTTTGAAATTAACATCGGCTTCCAGCAACGCCAAACGTATTTGACGCAGGGCTTCATCAACCTCTTTTTCGCTTATCCTGCCCTTATTGCTGAGGCTGCTGAATACCTTGCTCAATTTTTCTGTTAACGCTTCAAACATGCCTTCCCTCAGTTATTTACAATCCAACCAACTTTAAATATGCTGTGGTAAAATGGTCTATCCGGATCCGCACGCTACATTGCGGCTGACCAATAAAGCATAGCATATTTTATCGGCGATAACCCGGGCATAATTCCCCGAATTCGTTGGGGTAACGGAGAGCAAATTTGATACCGGTTCAACTTAGACTCAAAAACTTCATGTGCTACAGGGACAATGTAGCGCCGCTAAGTTTCGAAAGTCTACACGTTGCCTGCCTGTGTGGAGATAACGGCAGCGGGAAATCCAGCATATTCGATGCCATAACCTGGGCGCTGTGGGGTGAAACTTCGCGGGGCAAAAATGATGACCTTATTTACAGCGGTCAAAGCGAGATGGAGGTTGAACTTGAGTTCTTATCCGCTGCAGACCGCTACCGCATAATCCGCAAATATTCAAAGGCCTCTGCAACCAGGCCCCCCCAGACCATGCTTGATCTGCAGTTATTTAACGGTAATATGTTTAAGCCTATTGGAGAACACGTAAAAAAGGAAACCCAGGCCAAGATAAATAGCCTGCTTCACCTTGATTACGCGACCTTCATCAACAGCGCCATGCTGCTGCAGGGTAGATCCAACGAATTCAGCAAGAAAAGGCCGGGGGAACGCAAAGAGATACTTGCCAATATATTGGATCTTTCATTTTATGATCAGTTAGAACAGGAGGCCAGGACCAACGCCGATAAAAATCGATCAGAATCCACCATCCTCGATAGGGATATCTTATCGCTTCAGTCCAAGATCTCGGAAAGGCCGCAGCATGACAGCACCCGTAATAACCTGCTCGATGAACTCAATTTGCTGATTCAGGCAAAAAAGATGGTGGGGACTGAGGCTTCCGGCCTCCGGCAGAAAAAGGATTCTCTCACCGCCCGCCAAGAACAACTGGATTTACTTACCCGGCAGGTTGCCCTGCGCCAAAAAGACCAGGCTGCCCAGCAAAAGCAACTGGACTCATCGGTCAGCAATATTGAACGCTACCAAAAAGTCCTCGCTGACGGGGCGCAAATCGAGCAGGGTTACAGCCAATTCCGTGAAGCTACGGCCCTGGAAGAGAATTTCAATGAGAATTTGAAAAAAGCCAATTCCTTGTCAAATCGCAGAAATAAACTTGAGTCGTTGATAACAGCCGCCCAAAATACTTATGCCAATGAATTCAAACTGGTTTCCATGCGCGTTGCCGAGCTTGAAAATAAGTCCGGCAGGCTATCTCAGTTACGGGATAAGCATGCTGAGTTGCTCCAGCATCAGGAAGAATTAAAAGGGGCTGAGCTGCAATTGGAGGCCGGCAACAAGCAGATAAACAAATTGAATTCTGATATCGGCAGCCTGTCGGCACTTAATTCGGAACTTGCCGCCGCCATACAGGAGATAAAAGAGAAAATTGAGATGATGTCGCATGCGGGCGCAGCCTGCCCCTTGTGTGAATCGGAGCTTGGCCCTGACGGATGCCAGCGGATAAAAGATAAATTGACGATTGATTTGCAGCAGAAATTATCCCAGGCGAGGGAGAACTCAAACAGAATAGCCGGGAGCAAGACGGCTCTCGGCAGCCTGGAGAAGGAAACCCGGCAGAAAGAAAGCTCCCATAAAGCGGCAAGGGATGAAAACAAGCGGCAATTGGCCATAATAGATAAGGATATATTTGAGATAAATTCAATCTCAACTGAATTAGCTACCAGAAGAATCACCATGCAGGATTTAAACGCCAGGTTACAGAGCAGGGATTACGCCGGGGAAGAGCAGAAGGAGGTTGCGGCCATCGACAGGGAGCTTAAAGAACTGGCCTATGATCCTGCGGCCCATACCAGGATAAGCCAGGACAGGGTAAGGCTTCAGAGTTTCGAAAAGTTAAATACGGCCCTGACGGAGGCCCGGCTGCAAAATGAGGCACAGGCAAAGATAAAAGAGGACTCCCTCAAAGCCATCGCACTCATACAGGAAGAGCTAACAAACCTTATAAACCAGGGCAGCCAGATCCGGGACGAGTTAGCCACGCTGCCGCAAATATCAGCACAATTAGACACGCTCGACGCCCAATTGTCCACCTTCAATAATAAGGAGAGGACCGTCAGGGACAAACTCGCGGAGCTGAGCGAAAAGATAAAGCAGCTTGATGATCTTGCTGCCGAGAAAAATGCTAAACAAACGCTACTGCGCAACTGCAAAGAGGCCGAGGGCATCTATACGGAACTGGTCAAGATATTCAGCAAGCGTGGTATCCAGGCGCTGATAATAGAGGAAACGCTACCGGAAATTGAAAACGAAGCCAATCTACTCCTCGGCAAAATGACAGACAACCGGATGTCCATTTCGCTGGAAACACAGAAGGACACCAAGAAGGGCTCCGTAGTGGAAACCCTGGATATAAAAATCGCAGACGAGTTAGGTACCCGCAGCTACGAAATGTATAGTGGCGGGGAGGCTTTCAGGATAGACCTGGCGCTCCGCATAGCTATCTCCCGCCTGCTGGTGAGAAGGGCGGGCGCCTCAATGCCCATACTGATTATCGATGAGGGGTTCGGCACACAGGATAACGCGGGCGTTGAAAAATTAGTGGAGGCGATACATTCCATCCAGGACGATTTTGAGAAGGTCTTTGTCATCACCCATCTTGATGAGATAAAGGAAAGGTTCCCTGTCCTCATTAATATCACCAAGACTGCCGAAGGCTCGATGATCACATTGGATCAATGATTATAAACAGTAGTAGCGTATGGCACCGGCAGTCATCAGGCGTATGGGCATCGTAAGACCAGGTACGATGGGCGATCAACCGTTACAACTATTCGCTCCGGGAGATTCGGGGAATAAGGATATTTTCGCTTTCTGGAACGTTGTTCTCTCCAAGTATTAATCATGGTGTATAATTGCTGCAAGAGGGGTGCTATATGCCCGAAAGATATGAAATCAATGCCTTAGAAAAAGAAGAGTCCTGGCGTTTATTCAGGTATATCGGCGAACTGGTGGAAGGTTTTGACAAGCTCTCAGCGATTGAGCCGGCAGTCACGATTTACGGGTCGGCCGTGGCTACTCCCGAGCAGGCCGATTACCAGAATGCCAGGCAGATAGCCAGCCTGCTGGG
>JAPLHK010000105.1 GCA_026389715.1 Chloroflexota bacterium | reverse complement strand
CAGAGCCGCCCGGGCGTCCTGCATAGCCGCGATCTTTCGCTCCACGGCGGCGGCGGACTTCTGCCCGGCTTTAACCGAGACGGTCTTTTCGGCCTTCTGCAGCGACAGCGGTTTGACCATGGCGGTAATGGCATCTATGTAAAAGGCGAAGCCGCAGGCAGGTATATCCCTGCCCCCGACTAAACCGATCAGGTTGTCGTACCTGCCGCCGCTGCATATCCTGGCGCCGCCCGAGGTTATCTTGAAGCACAACCCCGTGTAATACTCAAAGCCGCGGATGGAAGTGAAGTCGATGGCATAGCCGGTACCCATGGTATCCAGCAGCGCGGTGACCTCCGCGAAAGCGTCGATCTCCTTTTTCACAGCTTTGGATATGGAGGGCAGGGCCTTAAGGTTGGCCAGGAAGCCGCTCGATTTCCCCTTCAGCTTCATCAGGGTGGAGATAGCCTCCAGTACTGCACGGTTCCTGCTCTTGACCCCGGTGAAGGCCTGCCAGTTGCCTTCCAGTATCTCATCCAGCAGCGCTTCCCTGGCGCCGGCGTCCAACTTAAGTTCCCCGATGAGGGCTTTCAATATACCGGCGTGCGACAGTTTGAGCTCAACCCTGGGAAGTCCCATCGCGCGCGCGGTTTCCAGGGCCAGCATGATGACCTCGGTATCCGAGGTACGTTCACAATCGCCGAGCAGCTCGACGCCGCATTGCCATTTCTCCCGGTTCTCGGCGCCCGTTTCCTCGAAGGCGAAGACGTTGGTTATATAGTAGAGCCTGGCGACCTTCTGGCCGGACAGGTTCTCGCTGTAGAGCCGGGCGGCCGGGATGGTGCCGTCGGGGCGCAGAACGACGCGCTCGCCGCCCCAACCGTCCCAGTCCAGGAAGGAATAGACCCGCCCGAGCATGGCGGGTGTCAGCGTGCCCGCCGCGGTGAAGAGGTGTATGTATTCCAGTGTGGGCGTACGTATCTCGCGGTAGCCCCAGTTGAGGCAAGAGCTGCGGAAGGCGTCCTCAACCTGGCGGAAACGCTCCATGTCGTCCGGCAGCAGGTCGCGGGCGCCTTTACATCTTTGGCTTTCCATAATTATTTATCCTTTTCATAAAGCGGGATAATTCTACACTAATGGTATCACAGCTACAATCGGGGCATAAACGCAATGCATACCGGTCGGATTAAACGCTGTGACATCTTCCGTTATACAATAGAGTAACGATGTCAAGAAAAATTATAAGGTTTATTTATATCGCGCTTTTCTGCTGTGGCGCAGTTCTTTCGCTGTGGGGCGGCAGCGCGGTCGCGCAAAGCCGCCAGGTACGCGTGCTGGAGGTGAAAGGCACTATCGTGCCGGTGGTTGCCGATTATATCAGCCGAGGAATAAGCGAGGCCGAGGATAACGGTGACATGGCCTGTATTATCACATTGGATACGCCGGGCGGGCTGCTGGATACCACCGAGAATATAGTGCGGCGCATCATGAATGCCAGGGTCCCGGTGATAGTCTACGTTTCCCCCCAGGGCGCCTGGGCGGCCTCGGCCGGGACCTTTATCACGGTTTCGGCGCATATCGCGGCCATGGCCCCGGCCACCAGCATCGGCGCGGCGCACCCCGTGAGCGTGGGTGAGGAGATGACCGACACGGCTCAGAAAAAGGCCACGGAGTATTCCGCGGCCTGGATATCCAGCATCGCCGAGAAGCGCGGGCGCGACCCCGCCGAGGTGGAGGCAGCCGTGCGTGAGAGCAAGTCGTTCACCGCGTCCCAGGCGGTGGAAAGCAGGCTGGTCGATTTTACAGCGGACGACCTGGGCAGCCTGCTCAGGCAGCTTAAAGGCAGGAAGGTTGTGCTGGCGGACGGCAAAGAGGTGACGCTCAATACGGAGGGCGCCGTTATAGTGGTAAGCGATATGACCGCCCTTGAGAAATTCCTGCACATGATCAGCCATCCCAATATCGCCTACATACTGCTTACCCTGGCTTCCATCGGGCTGATAACCGAGATATCCAACCCCGGGCTGATCTTCCCGGGCGTGATAGGCGGACTGTGCCTCTTCCTGGCATTCTATTCCCTGGGTGTGCTGAATGCCTACTGGGCGGGGCTGCTGCTGATTATGCTGGCACTGGGACTATTCGTAACCGAGATTTTTGTACCTGCTTATGGTATACTTACGGCAGGTGGGATTGTAGCATTAGTAATCGGTTCACTTATTCTTTTCACCGGGAGCGAAGCCTCTATGGAGTTTGATAAAAGCTTGATTGCATATGTAGCCATATTTTTCGTTATATTATGCGCGACATTCTCTATGCCGGTCAAATCTGCTTCTCCGTTTTCCAAAGAAGGAGTGCCCACGGCAATGAATATTACCTCTGAAGATTTAACTGCCTCTTTAATGCTAGAGGTAAATTCCAACCTTTTCTTT
>JAPLHK010000117.1 GCA_026389715.1 Chloroflexota bacterium | reverse complement strand
TGAATTTACGCTATCAGTGCTCCTGATTGCTACGATTGTATCAGCAATGTTCACCGTTCTTTTCCTGGCCCCCATGTTCTTGCAGAACTTGCGCGGGCTGAATGCCATGAATGCAGGCCTCCTGCTTTTTTCCAACGCCATTGGGATGATGATCGCCATGCCGATAGTCGGGATGCTGTATGCGAAGATTGGCGTCAGGGCACCTGTAATAATGGGCCTGGTAACCATGGCTTTTACAGGACTGTGGCTGCAAAATATGGACACGACCACTTCTGATATAGTGTTCCAGTGGGTCATGTTCTTACGTGGCGTCGGTTGCGGTTTTGCAATTGTCCCCATTTTTTCTCATGCTTTATCAATTGCGCCGCCGCAATTGTCAACGCAGGGATCGTCTATGATCAATGTCGTACAGAGCGTATGTATGGCACTGGCTGTGGCACTGTTTGCTACACTGCTGGATAATTTCCAGAAAACGGACCTGGCTATAATCGTACAGAGTACAACTCCTGATTCCCCACTGATGCTTAACCTGCTGTCTCAGATACAAATGAGGTTAATGCAATCAGGGCAGACTGCAGAGGCTGCCTACCAGGCGGCAATAGTGCTGCTGTATCAATATTTCAGTCTGCAGTCCGCGATAACTGCATTTCAAAAGGATTTTGTGCTGACTGCAATTCTCTCTTTTGTTGGATTAGTTCCCGCATGTTTCTTGCCGCATGGCCCTGTTAGAAACGAAGGAGGCACGGTTATGATGGTATAGCAGCAAAATGTTTGCGTTTATCTGCACCACTTATTAAGTTAGACCCACAAGAATTCCTTATGACTGTGCAACCATAAGAAAAATTCGTAGTTAGTTATACCATGTATTCAGCGGTATGTATGTTCATCCATAATAAAAATCGTAGAGCAAGGGTATCTGCCAGTTAACATCGGTATGTATAGCAATAACTGATCAGCAACTTTAACTTAAGAGCTGGTACAATTGTTATGGATAGGTCAATTAATTATGAAATTAACAGATGTATCAAAAACTGCAATCACTACCTCCCTTAGAAGTCATGTATTGGAATCGCAAAAAAATAATCCAATCATCAATGATCCAATGGCTAAATTTTGTTTGGATAAACTTGTCTTATTGGCTTCAGAGGACGAGAAGGTGCTCTTATTCGATAGAAAATTATCATCAGTTCTTACAAATCATATCGCCATCAGAGCCAGAAAATACGATGCTATAGCAAATGATTTTATTTCAAAAAATCCAGGATGCACCGTGATAAACCTTGGCTGTGGCTTTGATACGCGATACTGGCGGATTGACAATAAGAATTGCGTATATTTTGATCTTGATTTACCGGAATTAATCGAAATAAAGAAAGAAATATTGAAAGATCATCTTGAGTATGATCTGATTGGCTGTTCGGTTATAGATCCTGCATGGATCGACCGGGTTACTTCGAAAGGGAGTAGGAATTTTCTTCTCCTTGCTGAGGGTTTGTTCATGTATTTACCCAAAACCGATGTAATTAATCTTTTCAAGATTATTTCTGAGAGATTTCACCATTCACAAATCGCACTTGAGGTTGTAATAGAAAAATATACCAGGGGCATATGGAAACAGGTTCTCGCATTAAAGATGAAATATGAGCTAGGACTTGGTATAGATTCTCCATTTAATTTCGGTATTAAAAATACACTTGAACTTGAAACATACGGGAAAGGTATAAAAGTTATAGATGAATGGGTTTATTCTGAAGACCCAGATATCAGTCCCAGGATAATGAAATATTTAATTCCAGCAAGAGACCAATGGACAATAACAGCAACAATAAATTGATCTATCCCCAATATATATACCACTTATTAAATTAGCTTCATTTCAACCACGTGTTTATCGGTATGTATGTTCAACCATGATAATTAATAGCACAAAAGTTTCTAAAGAATTATCTGCTCTTTTGTATCTCCTTCCATATTGAAGTTTGACAGTTGTCCATGCTCAATATATATTAGGCTCGTTGTTTTGCAGATGGTAGTGTGTTTAGATTCAAATTAATCTACGTTTTGCTTGCTTTCTGGGTTTTATGACAAAGTCAGTTCCTTTATGTGTGCATTAAGAACCTGGCGATGCTTTTCCATAGTGATGGTGCTGATGCTGCATGCGGGTATCCTGTCTCTGCTACCAATGCCTGCAATGGCAGATGACACTGTAGTCACCTTCCCCGATGCCAACCTTGAAGCCGCTATAAGGGTGGCAATAGGCAAACCGTCAGGGTACATTTATGCATCTGACCTCGCTAGTTTGAAAGATATCGATCTTTCCACTAAAGGTATTATCAATCTGTCAGGGCTTGAATATTGTACAGGACTCACCAGACTCTCTTTGAACAATAACCAGATAAGCAACCTTACGCCTCTGGCTGGTCTTGCTGACCTGCTTGCTCTCAATCTAGAAAATAACCAGATAAGCAACCTTACGCCACTCGCTGGACTAACCAAACTGACTATTCTCAATCTACCACGTAATCAGATAAGCAACCTTACGCCACTCGCTGGTCTGGCTGACCTGCTTGCTCTCAATCTAGGAGATAACCGGATAAGCAACCTTACGCCACTCGCTGGACTAACCAAACTGACTATTCTCAATCTACAAAATAACCGGATAAGCAACCTTACGCCTCTGGCTGGTCTTGCTGACCTGCTTGCTCTCAATCTAGAAGATAACCAGATAAGCAACCTTGCGCCACTGGCTGGACTAACCAAACTTACTATTATCAATCTACAAAATAACCAGATAAGCAACCTTACGCCTCTCGTAGCTAACTCGGGACTTGGAGTAGATGATGCTGTTGACTTGCGAGCAAACCCCCTCAATAAGACTTCTGTGGATGTGCATATTCCCGCACTTATAGCAAGGGGTGTCACAGTGTTATGGGATGCTCCAGCTCCTACTCCTACTTCTGAACCACCAAATGGTTCATCCATGATATCAACTACACCTCATAGTGCATCAATGCCAGCTACAGTTACACTATCTTCTGCTCCAATACAATTGTCCAACATTTATGTACAACAGGCAGTTTTATCCACATCTGCAGTGACTCCTGATAGTCCTTTATATGTAACTGCAACTGTCGCAAATAAAGGAAGTGTCAATGGGACTATAGCTGTTGTATTGATAGTAAATGGTGAGGAAGAGAGTAGGCAGGGCTTTTCTGTTGCTAGTGGCAGTACAATCCCAGTTACCTTTACCGTTCAGAAGAGCCAACCAGGAATCTATAACGTGAGTGTAAATAATACACCAGCAGGTAGTTTTACTGTATCCGATAATTCTATGATCCTTATCATCAGCTTTGCCTGTGTTATCCTGGCTCTTATACTGGGTGTAATTCTGATTTACCGAAGGTTTACCGTTTAAGAAACATACCTACCCGTGGAATGACGTTCATCGGTATGTATGTTCAACCATAATAATAGGTCTAACGTGACTGCTAATACTGGACTCATTCTTTGGGGGCAGGCTGAAATAGACGCATGTTTCACAATTCTATGAAACATATTGGCAAGCGGATGCTTAGTGGTTGTAATGGAAATGGATATTGCAATGACCGTCTTTGACGGATGAACTCACTTTATCGACACGCTGGCGGATGAGAAAACCGGAGAGCTTGCCGATTGCGGCATCGTCCTCAAGGAGTTCTTCGGGAGAGGGCGGGGTCATGGGAAACGGGAAAAGCGCACCATCATACGTGATATCAATGTCCAGACTCAGTTCGTCGAATTTCATTTCCACCTGAAGCGGACTTTTGGCCAGGCCGAGGCCACTAACGGATTCGAGAACTTCGGTCAATGCCCCGGCAGCTTTATTAATTACCTCACGGCGCGCTCCCCAGGTGCCTCCCTGTTTTTCTACGAAAGTGAAAACATCATTAGAGGAATGCTGGCCAGGTTGGAGCATAAGACTGGCTCGATCGGAAATGCCAATTCTCATAATGGAATTCATGACAATAGCGGTAACGGTTCCCAGGGCCAGCGACGAACTGAAAACCGGTTTGATCCAGGGGTGGACCGAGGCGTACAGTTGAGGCATTAGATCGGCGCTGAGCCCGAAAATAAGCGCGAAACCTAAGACAAATGTCCTCCGCACATCGAGGACTCGGGTGCCGATTATCTGGAATCCGGCTACAATCATGAAACTGATAGCAGAGATGAGCGTGGCGCCCATAACGGGCGGAGGCATGATAATAAACAGCTCGGATAACCGGGGGAAAAAGGCAAGGACAATAATGATCCCGCCGGCGGCATAGGCAATAACCCTGCTGGTGGATGCTGTGGCAACGGAAAGGCCCACATTGCTCGAAGACGTGGATTGACCGAATCCGCCAATGAGTCCGGGCAGGATGCCACCGATGCCGTCAACCAGTATGCCGGGAGAAACTCTTTCCATATCAAGCCGTTTCCATTCGGCATCATTAATCTTCTGGCAGGTACCTAAATCACCAACTGTCTTGAACGTGGAACAGATAGTAGCAACGATGAACGGGACCACCATGGTAACATCAAACGACCAGCCCATATTACTGATGTAAGGAATGCTGAACCAGGCGGCCTCTCCAACCCGGCTCAAACTTTTACTATCAAGGATACCAAAAGCCCAGGAAAGGCCGTAACCGACCACCATGCCAATGATAATGCTGTAGAGACGCAGGTTGCCTTTGATCCACACGTTAATGCCAACCATCGTGGCAAGCGTGAGGACTGCCACTATCAATTCCGAAGGATTGGTCACGGTATCCGTGCCGCTAAGACCAAAGAAATTCTTGATAGCCACCGGTATGATGACGATGCCGATTAAGGCCACAATTATTCCCATGACTTCTGCGGTAAAAAGGAAACGAAGACGGTTCATCACGCGGGAAAACGCCACTTCAACCGCACCTGCAAAGGCGGTCATGCCAAAGAGCAGCGGTAGCCCGCCAGTGGTGACAGCAAGTATTGAAGCCGAAAGGTATGAAGGCCCGCATAGCGCAGGACAGAGATATCCCGAACCAAAATGTTTTGTCCGGACGGCCTGCAGAATAGTCAGGACACCTCCGGCGATCATAGAGAGACTGACAAAGCTCCTGGCAGAATAAGCATCGATACCGGTACCAAGCAAGTTTACAATTATCGCCGGGAAGATGAGCGAGATAAAGAGAATAAAAACATGCTGCAGCCCGAGTGCCATCGTTATCCCGAGCGGCGGGTGGTCGTTAAGCCCGTATAGAAGGTTCGAAGGCTTCCTGGGCTCTGTCATTGCTTTATGTCACGCATCTGCTTAGTTGGGCCTTGGCAAACCCTATATAGTATACGCTACTGTCCTACCCGTAATAGTTTTACCACTTATTAAGTTGTCCACTCCTGCGCGTGGAATGACATTCAATAGCATGTATGGTCATCCCTGATAAAAAGCATAGGTTTCTAGCCTTACTTAAACATCGGTCTCAAATAAAGGGAGTCACTGGTTCAACTCCAGTATCTCCCACCAATCAACCAGCTGATATCGTTGCTCCAAATTGACTACAATTCAACTGGCGATTCTCTGATTCTAACGGGATTGGGCTGCAGTTCAAATCAGAAAGACCATTAATTCTGAATAAGGTATAATAAAACGCGACAATAGCCCATAATCTCAGTGCTGAGAGTTAACTGGTCGCCAGATCCAGAAAGGAGGAGTGTTTTACATGTTTTCAAAAGGTCTATATTTATTCCTGGTTGTTACCTTGTCGCTGATACTTGTTCCGGCATTTGGCTGTTCCGCCCCGTCCGGAAACGAAGTGCAGATGAAGGCAGCCGTTGAAAAAATCCAGAAAGGTGTGCAGGCTGAGCTCGATAAGCTCGATGCCGATATAGCAGATGCCTCTTTAAAGCTTAAGAGCACCGGCTTAAGCGGTGATGGGGCCAGGCAGATACTTAACGGACTGTGCGCTAAATATCCATACCTGGTTGACTGTAGCACGGTTGATTTGACCGGCAAGGTGGTCACGATGGCCCCCGATGCCTTCCGCAAATATGAAGGCTCCAATATTGGAACACAGGATGTTAAGACCCCTGTGCTCAGCCCATATTTGAATGCAGTTGAAGGTGTAATGGCCGTTTCGTTGATGAGGCCTGTCGTTGATGAGAAAGGTCAGCAGATCGGTATTATAGATGCCCTATTCACACCTAAAGCCCTGCTTGCCGATATCATCGCACCCGTACTCAAAGGGACTGGCCTTGCCATGAACGTTTTGCAGACTGACGGCCTCACCATCTATGATCTGCCGGAAAATGATAGTGGGAAAAATCTTCTGACAGACGCTGAATACAAGCCATACAAGGATCTGGTAGCTCTTGGCTCCAGGTTCGTAGCGGAGGAATCAGGAACCGGCACATATACTTATCCCAGCCACGAGACGGCAGAACCGACAAAAAAGCTGGCAGTCTGGTCAAGCGTCAATCTCCACGGAACAGCCTGGCGGATGATAGCTGTACAGGAAAATTGAAAGTAGCTTGCGGCCTGTAACACATTCCGGGTTATATAACATCTAAACGTGCAGTAGTGTGTGTTCCCCCAAAATAATGATCACTCCCACCAGGACCATGTAATTACAGGTATTTATGTTCATCCATAGTAAAGATCGCAGGTTAAAGACGCCCCGGATGTTCAACTGGTAGCTACGCCCAAAATGGCTAAATTTAGGATCGCTGTCTCTTTGGAATTTATTGCCATTGAACGAACATCGGGATATCCGTTGCGCCGCGCTAAAAATCGCAGAGCAAAGGTATCTGTGAAATAGCTTCAGTATTTATGTTCATCCATAATAAAAATCATAGGCTCCCTGAATAATAGAACCTTTTAACATCGTGTTATAATTGAATAAAATAGAGATATTGTGGAGGTAGGTTATGGGATGGTCAAAGAAAGCATGCATATTGGCAGTATTTAGCCTACTACTTGTATCCGTCAGTCTTGTTTCCTGTAAACAGCTGGGGGATAGAATGGGGGATGCAGCAGCAAATAAATTTATTGACAAAGTTACCGGCACAAAGTCCACTGAAAACAGCGATGTTGATAAACCTATAAGTGTCAATCTTATTGTTACCTTGAAGGTGATAAATAAACCAACTTATAATCCGGCTTATCCATGTCAAGTTGACTTCCGGGCAGAACAAATAATTACCAGACCGTCCAATCAGGATGTGGGCATAGGTATTTCAGGCGGCGACGATTTCTATACCAACAAATCGACTAACAGTGAAGGCCTGGCAACCGCCACATTCCTATTTAAGAGAATATACTTAGGGGATAGCATAGAACTATCTTTCTGGCCACACGGTGGATATAACCAAAAAGTGTGGTTTGACTATCAGAAAGCACTGGAAGGCCGACAATTATCCAAAGATTCTTATGAAGTCTCCTATTACAATGTTGTGTTCGGTCACTAACGTATCGATATTGAGATTAAGCTTCTTTAGACTTAGGTCAGAGTAATTGACCGCCCCAATATACGAATCACTTGCCAAGTTAGCTTCACTTATTCTACGTATTCATCGGCATATATGTTCATCCAATTTACCAAGCGACCTAAGCTAAAAGCTTAATATTTGGCGATAGGAAGCCTATAGCGCAGTTTTTATGCTTAGCCAATCGCAAGAACAAAAAGACGAACGTGACTAACCTTCCACAATCTCCTCAACACAAAAACCATCTGGAGCTGAGCGGAACTTCTGCACCCGAACGTTCAGGTTGGGATTCAGTTGCTTAACTGCTGCGTCCGCCATTCTTATAGAGCCAGCACGACAGATGGTCTCGATTGCATTGGCATCCATCCCCAACATCGCGGCTGCATCATAAAATGGGCACCTCATATTTCTTACCACAACCCTTTGCGGGCTTTCTTCTAATACTTCGACGGTAAACCCGGAACTATCCTTCAGCCCCTTGATTAGCAGCGACCACGCCGCTTTGGCGTCGAACTGCTTACTATCCGATTGCTTTTTCGTCATCATTCCTCGCATAGTGCCCATGCCCTCACACGTCTTAGTAAACAAGGTGAGCGCTCTTTCTTTGCCAATCTCCTGACCAACCGCGCTCATGTATGCATTGAGGAGTATCGACATCGTTTTGACACCATTAAAAACATCTTCACTTGCCATATTAATTATCCCCCTTCCATTATACAACATAGCAACGTCCCAAGAATCATAACAATCAATCCTATCAAGGCCTCGCAGGCATCGATATGTATGTTCATCCATAACTTTGAACAATAATATTTTCTTGTGCTTGCCACAAATTTTGATAGTGTATCATTTTGAAATCCATAGCCCTTGACGATGCTTGAGCCATAGAGTATCTTAAAACTATGGAGATATTATATGCCGCGAGAAGTTGAACTAGATCGCTTCACAGTCAAGACTGATGAAGGCAAAGAATACACGATTATTGAATACCAAGAGTATATCCAAGACAGGAATTCAGATGCGGAAACAGTGGGTCTAAAAAGATGGACTACTACCGAAGAATTACATATCCACTATATCGACCCTAAGACATTTAAGATATTCGAGACTGGCGAGATAGTCAGGAAAGTCTGAGGTCAAAAGCATGGTAAGAAAAAAAGGACAACCTAAATACAAAAAAGACCAAAGAGTCAGGATTATTTTAGGCAAGAACAAGACCAACCCTGCATACAAATATTTAATTAAGCATGATTCGCAACATGGAATCATAGTTGAAGTGGGATATATACCAGCGAGCGGTAAAAACATTGATTTTTCGGGTGTATATCTTTATAAGATGCGAATAGGAACTAATATCGTGTCTGATATACCAGAACAAGTGTTGATGGAGGTAGAGGATAGTTCATCCACCCCAATTAGGCGTGGCTATCAGTAGAGTTTTACCATTGCCATCTGAGGAAGGGGGGAGATGACTTGCGCCAATGTATTTACCACTTTTTAATTTAGTCCCCAATCATAGCGCCTAATTCAAGTCTGTTTACTATCAAACCTTAAGTGCCGGTTGGCAGTCAATGGGATATACGTTATGCCGCGCTAAAAATCGCAGAGCAGAGATGTCTGTGAATTAACATCGGCATGTATGTTCATCCATAATAAAAATCACAGGTCTATTCAGGCAGTCAGCGGATAGTCGATTCTAATCCACTCATCTCCATTTTGAACATTTAACCAAAATGTATAATATGATAATCCAACCAACCGGGTATATTAGCAAGAGATGCCTGAGTAATCGTTTGAATGCTATTTACGAAACATTGTACTTCTGGTGACTTGCGAAACCAACATTAGGGGAGGGCCCCAAAGCTTATCTCACATTAAGCAATGAAGTTGAGCAAGTTCGTTTGTTAATCCTTTGGAGCCTCCCGTAGACTCCTCATTTATTGGCTTTAATTCACATCTAACTATGTCAAGAAACCAGTGGTCGTCCCTCAATAATTTGTTGGTTTCTAAGATTTCTATCCTTTTTTGAAATAGAGGTCCATTAATAACCAGAGTATGGTACTCGCCAGCTTCCCCACATGGTGTAATGTTCTCCAATTTGGCCAAGTCAGCTAAAAAATCAAAGTCAATTTTCCTTCCCAGCCATTCTTCGCCCAGTAAGTCAGCTCTCGTCGCCACCACCACCGCTTCAAAACCCAAGTCAATAAACTCTCTCAATATATCATTATGGTTTACCTGCCAGATACTCTATCAATCCACTCTCGATGTGCGTTGAAATCGATATCACCGAAGACGCCAACTTTTATGCCTTCCTGTTTTAAAGCAAGAAGCACACTCGTAAATGCAGTCTCGTAGTTAGCACTCGTTGTCTTCGGCTGCAACAGCGGAATACCAATTGCCTGAGCTTGTAGCTGTAACCATTTTGATGCCAGTCCATGACTTCGTGACTGCTGTCCGTCTTCGGTTACTGTATTTATCAGATAACGAATTTGCAGCCCACTGGCCACTGCCCGATAACACGCTAAGCAACAGTCTTTGCCGCCGCTCCACGAGGTAAACGCCTGCTCCAGTTTCATAATAGCTTCCTCTTATAAAATATAAATTTTCCATCAGCAGCCGAAACAAAGGACCTGCCCCGAAAATGGTACCACTTGTTAAGTTAATCCCACAAGCATAGCGCTGAATTCAAGACTGTTTACTATAAAACCTTAAGTGCCGGTTGGCAGTCAATGGGATATCCGTTATTTCGCGCTAAAAATCACATGAGTAAGGTCGCTTATTAACTGGACCAATCACTCACTTGATGCGATAAGGAAATGGCGCTGGGTCGGGGCACCTATAGGAATAGCCTCCGCATCCATTGACAATAACGCAGCAGCGGCATATTCTATTCCTGCGAAAATGAGATAACGGCAAAGAACGGTTGATTAAGAAAAACTGATCGAGCAGCTACCTGTTTATATTTATGAAAGGCTTTGCACCTATACTGAATGGCCAGGTCGGCGATGTCATGCGCCAATGGCGTATGCGTGCTGTGACCATTATCTATTACGTCGCCCTCGCTGTCACTTTACCGGCTATCATCTCTACAACGATTAGCGCAGTCAAGATTGGTTCATGGTTCTCTTTAATCATAGTGTATGCCTTCTACCTGCTGTTAGCCTGCATGGCCATATTCAAAAATCTTGACTACCGGCTGCGTGGCTGGTCCCTTATCATTGCAGGCTATGCCATGGCGGTCACCACGTTAGTGGTTACCGGCCTTGAGGGTTCCGGACGGGTTTATCTGATGGCATTGCCCGTTTTAGGATTCATTTTAACCGGGACCAGCGGCGGCTGGATCGCCGCGGGTTTAAGTATCCTGATCTATGGTACTTTCACCGGGCTATCGGAGAGCTGGCTTGCGCCGTATCCAGACCGCCTCGACGCCTTAGTGTGGATCAACAACGGTCTCGTAATGGTGATGCTGATGGTCTTCATCGTAGTCCTGCTGATCCGCATGTACCGGTTCCTCTTAAGTTCACTGGCGGCAGAGCAAAAACTTGCGGTCGAACTTTCGCAAACCTACGACGCAACGCTGGAGGGTTGGGCAAAAGCCCTCGAGTTGCGCGATATCGAAACGGCCGGCCACTGCCACCGCGTCAGCGATATAAGCAGGAGGCTGGCCGAGGACAATAGCACATGGACAATCGACATGACGGACCTGCACCGCGGGTCACTGCTGCATGACATCGGCAAGATGGGCATCCCCGACAACATATTGCTCAAGCCGGGCAAGCTCACCGCCGACGAATTCAAAAAGATACAGGAACACACCACTTATGCATACGAATTATTGTCGCACATACCTTACCTCAAAAATGCACTGGACATACCGTATTGCCACCATGAAAAATGGGACGGCACCGGCTACCCACGCCGGTTAAAAGGCACTGAGATACCACTGGCCGCCCGCATATTTTCAGTAGTAGATGTGTATGATGCCCTGATATCCGACCGACCCTATCGCCCAGCCTGGCCCGATGATAAGGCACTTGAATATATAAAGGAAAAAGCAGGCATAGACTTTGACCCGGCAGTGGTAGAACTGTTCACAAAGCTGGCAGATAAGGATGCCAGTCTTTTTGCGAACATTAAAAAGCACCTGCATGAGCCCGAGTGACACCGCTTCAGATCCGACCAGTGTAGGCTATCCAAGTCAATCGAACAGAGAATAGATATAAATGAAGCCAGGAAAAAGATTGATCAGTACTGCAAAAGGGTGAAAGCCAATCTGGATAAATTCTCTCTACAAGGGAAAAAACGGGCACTGAATGCCCTGGATGTTCAGATAATGGCGGTGCCGGAAAAAGTTAAAATTCGGGTTGCAGTAGCTTTAGAATTTATTACCACTGAACAAACATCGGCATGACCACGTGGTCATAATTGTCGGTACCCACGGGACGGATGACGCCCGGGTTGGATGGCGTCGAAACTTCCAGCGATACCTGCGCCTGTTTGACTACAGAGAGCACGTCGGCTAAGTAGCGGGCGTTGAAGGCTATCTTGGCCGCTTCGCCGTCCACCAGCGCGTCTATCTCGCCGATGTTGTCGCCTATCTCGTCGGCGCGGGCGGAGATGGTTATCTTGCCGGCCTCCACCGTGGCGCCCGGTGTTACGATCACCCTGGCGATGCCGCTGCCGTCACGAGCGAAGATGGCGGCCATCTTGATAGCCCGCAGGAACTCGGCCACGTCGATGCGCGCCTTGGTACCGTACGTCTGCGGTATGAGCTGCGAATAGTTGGGGAAAT
The DNA here is from genome assembly GCA_026389715.1 of Chloroflexota bacterium. GTDB lineage: Bacteria > Chloroflexota > Dehalococcoidia > GIF9 > UBA5629 > CAIMUM01. The sequence continues at coordinate 10,433 of JAPLHK010000117.1, read as the reverse complement.
TGCCCTGTATTAGTTGCGAAACCATCTCGATGCCCTTCAGCTTGAAGAGCACCTGGCTCTTCTGGGAATTTAAAGTTATCTCTATCTCCTGGTCCTCATTGCCCATCAGGCGGTTAAGCTCGTGATAGGCCTTGGCCGGGATGATCATGGCAACCTTTTCCTTGACCGGCTCGATGAGGTTGGCGCGGTGCACGGCCAGCCTGAAGCCGTCGGCGGCGGCCATGGTCAGCTTGCTGCCTTCAAACTCGGTCTGCACGCCGGTCAGCACAGGACGTGACTCCTCGGTTGCGGCGGCGAACGCCACCTGACTGATGGCCAGCTTGAGGTCCTCGGCCTTTACCTTAGTACTGAAATCGTCACCTACCTGTGGTATGGGAGGGAAATCGGCCGCGTCGAGGCCGTTGATACGGGCCTCGTAACGCCCGCACTTGAGCTCCAGCGTGTGATGCTTGAGGTTGAGGCTGATAATATCGCTGGGCAACGAGCCTACAAACTCGGTTAGCACGCGGGCAGGGATGGTGATGGATCCCTCGTTCTCTATCTTGGCGCCTATCCAGCAGCTTATGGCTATCTCCAGGTTGGTGGCGGCTAATTTGAGCTGCGACTGGTCGGTGGTTATCAATACATTCTGCGTAATGGGTAGAGTCGTCCTTGACGCCACCGCCCTGCCTATAATGCCGAGGCCTTTATTAAGATTTTCCTGCAGACACGACACCTTCATAGAATTCCTCCCTAACTATAGTGCCCAAAGTATACAGTGACATTTTTTGTAAGTCAATGGCCTGAAATAATATATGCTGTGTTGCGATTACTCTAAACAACGATATATAGTGTTATAAATATTTTTATTTCCGCGGCCGGAGTAAGGAGGATGCCATGCTGCCACTCAAAGGCCTGAAAATTCTGGATTTCAGTCACGCCGCCGATGGCCCCACCTGCGGGCTGATGCTGGCCCAGGCGGGGGCGGACGTGATCAAGGTCGAGCCACTGCTGGGCGAACCCTACCGCCGCGGCCCGGCCATCGCCGCCGTCTACAACGCCAACAGTCGCCCGAAGGCAGGGAGATAGCCCGGAAGCTGGCCTCGGTATCAGATATCATCGTTGAGAGCTTCACCCCGGGCGTGGCTGACAGGCTGGGCATCGGCTACACAGAGATCGACAAGCTCAACCCGCGCATTATCTACTGCTCGGTTTCAGGTTTCGGCCAGACCGGCCCCTATAGCCAGCGCCCTGTTTATGACCCCGTCATACAGGCAATGTCCGGCTTTATGGCTACCACGGGCGAGGCCGGGCGACCACCCGTGCGTGTTGCGCCCGGCGTGATCGGTTTGGGTACAGCGTTCATAGCATCCTGGGGCGTCGCGCTGGCCATCATCGCAAGGGAAAAGACGGGCAGGGGCCAGCATATCGATGCGGCCTTTTTCGATACCGCGGTCTTTTTCATGAGCTTCATCATCGCTGGTTATTCCATCACCGGCTTCACCTCGCCCAGAATGGGATCGGCCAACCCGGTCTTCGTGCCCTACCAGTGCTTCGAGACGGCTGACCGTTATGTCTTCATCGGCGTCACCCACGACCGCTTCTGGCAGGCCTTCTGTGGTGCGCTCGGCTTCGCGCGGCAGGGCAGCGACGACCGCTACAGGACCGCTGAAGGCCGGCTGCTCCACCGCGACAAACTGGTAGCTGAAGTGGCCGCTGAATTAAAGAAATCCCCCAGCAGCGAGATACTGGCTAAACTTGAGGCCGCGGATGTGCCCTGTGCCCTGGTCAAGGAGGTATCGGAGGTCATGGATGACCCTCAGGTGCAGGCACGGGGTATGCTTCTGGATATGCAGTACCCGGGCACGGGCAGCATGAAGCTGACCACCCTTCCCTTCAAAGCCTCGCAAATGGAAACGCCCGAGCCGCTCAGGGCGCCGCTGTTGGGAGAGCATACAGGGGAGATACTGGCGGAACTCGGCTATGATAAAGCAGCTATTGACTCACTTGAGCATAAGGGGGTAATCTTTAGGGGTTAGCCATGGAGATTATACCGGCCATCGACCTTAAAGGCGGGAAATGCGTGCGCCTCTACCAGGGCGATTACAGCAAGGTGACCGTCTTCTCGGATGACCCTGTGGCCACGGCGCTCAAGTGGCAGGAGAAAGGGGCCAAAAGGCTGCACCTGGTGGACCTGGACGGCGCGGCCGCCGGCGAGGTGCGCAATTCGCAGGCCATCGAAAATATCGTGAAGAATACCAGCCTGGCCGTGGAGCTGGGCGGCGGCATCCGGCGCGAAGAGGTCGTTGAGCAGCTTATCAAGCTGGGCGTGCAGCGGGTTATACTGGGCACGGTGGCGGTCGAACAGGCAGAGCTGACCAGGCGCATCATCAGGCGCTTCCGTGAGGCTATTGTTATCGGCATCGACGCCCGCGACTCCTACGTAACCACGCACGGCTGGCTGAAGGTGTCGGCCATGACGGTCCTAGAACTGAGCACTATGATGGCAGCCATCGGGGCCAGCCGCATTATCTACACGGACGTGAAGCGGGACGGTACGCTCACCGAGCCCAATTTCGAGGTCACCGCCGAGCTGGTCAGGAACCTCAAAATACCGGTCATCGCCTCCGGCGGCATCTCATCACAGGAGCATATCAGGAAGCTGGCTAAGCTGGGCGTGGAAGGCGCCATCATCGGCAAGGCGCTCTATACCGGCGATATTGACCTGGCTGAAGCTCTGGCGGTATCCTGATTACCCGGGCTGTTTTTTTTACCAGGAGCTATTATGTTGAAATTTGATGATAAAGGTCTTATCCCGGTTATCGTGCAGGACGCAAAGGACGGCGCCGTGCTGATGCTGGGCTATGCCAGCAGGGAATCTCTGCGGCTGACGCTGGAGAAGGGAGAGCTGGTACTCTGGAGCCGCAGCCGCCAGGAGCTCTGGCGCAAGGGAGCCACTTCGGGCAACGTGCTGAGGGTGAAATCCATCTCCAAGGACTGCGACTCGGACGCCCTGCTGGTTAAAGCCGAGCCAGCCGGCCCCACCTGCCACACAGGCAAGCGAAGCTGCTTTTTCACAGGGTTCGAAAAAGCAGATTTAATGTAGGGGAGGGTTTGAAAGCCCGCCCGATAGCGGGCGCACCTGAAGGTACGCCCCTACACAGAATATTGGGAGGTTGACATGGCGACGAATAACCCGGATATCCAGAAATTCAAGGACAGGAACGCCTACATGCTCAAGGGCCCCCTGGCTTAATAGACTATCAAGTAATCAGTGTTTTCTCAATTAACACGTCACCATGTGGTGATCACGGTTAATCGCTAAGCCACCGTGTGGTTGAAATGCTTTTTTGAAGGAGCGTAGCAATGAAAACGGGTAAGCAGTACATCCAGGACATGATAAACATGAATTTCGAGCTCTATATTGACGGAGGGAAGGTCAAAGGGCCGGAAGTCATTAATCATCCCAAGGTGAGGCCGATGATAAATGCCATCGCCGAGACATATGATATGCAGCATGAAAAAGACCTTCAGGAATCCCTGCAATGTAAATCGCACCTCACGGGAGAAATCATCAGCCGCTGGACGCATGTGCCGCAAACGGTTGAAGACAATATCAGGAAAGTAGATATCACGCGCTTTGCCAACAGGCGCATAGGTATGTGTTCCTTTAGGTGCGTGCAAAATTCCTTCCCGGCGCTTTTGCTTACTGCGCAAGAAACAGATAAAGCTAAAGGCACCCATTACTATAACAACGTTGTGGAATACATCAAATACTTTCAAAAAAATGACCTGGTCGGGTGTCCGGCGTTAACCGATCCCAAAGGTGACCGGAAAGTGCCGGCTCATCTGCAGGAAGATCCCGATATGTACCTGCGGGTGGTGGATAAGAATAAAGAGGGGATTGTGCTGCGGGGCGCCAAGCTGTGTCAGACGGGCTCGGTCGTTACCTACGAGAAAATAGTTCTTCCCTGCATTACCCACGGTCCCGGAGCGGAAGCCTACGCCGTCGCCTGCGCCGTGCCCGGCAATGCCAAAGGTATTAAAAACATCTCGGCCCGCTATTCGCAGGATGACCGGCGCGTAGAAAGTCCGGACTGGGATATGGGCAATATTAAATACGGGTTCCACGAGACCGTAGTCATTTTCGACGATGTATTCGTCCCCTGGGAGAGGGTCTTTATGTGCGGCGAAGTTGAGTTTACAGGGATGCTGGTCAACCTGATCGGCGGTACTCACCGGCCGACGACAGGAGGATGCAAGACGGGATGGACTGACGTACTCATAGGAGCGGTCCAGACCTATGCAGAATACAATGGAACTGCAACTGTGTCTCATATACGTGACAAAATCACTGACATGATCATGTATAATGAGATGATGTATTCGTGCGGCATTGCTTCGTGCGTCAAGTCAACGTGGCACGACGGAGTGGGGATGATTCCGGATATGCTGCTGGGGAATAACACAAAGTATATAACTTCCAAGGCGGTGTATGAGCTGGTAAGGCTGGCAGAGGATATCGTCGGCGGAATTATTACCACGCTCCCCAGCGATAAAGAGTTTAAGAACCCCGAGATCTCTCACTACCTGGAAAGGTTTTATAAAGGTGCCAGGGGAGCTACGGCGGAAAACCGGGCCAGGATCGTGCGACTCATAGAAAACCTTACATACGGCGCTGGAGCTCTATGTCATTCAGCGGCTCACGGAGGCGGCTCGGGGCAGGCCTGTAAGCTTTCCATGTACGAATTTGCCAAAGGCGAGCCTCTGGAGTCCCGCAAGAGAGATGCCCAAAGGTTGTGCGGCATTATTAAGTAGGATTTGGACCATTCAACATGGTGCCAGGATAAAAAATTAATATAGGGGAGGTTGACATGAGCTTAGACAAACTGCAGGAAAATCTCTTGAGGAGGGCGGCTATCGGAGACCTCGTCACGCGGTCGGCTGAAAGGTTCGTGGACAGGATTGCACTGGTAGCCGGGGATGAGAGGGTGTCTTTCAAAACTCTTAACCAAAAAAGTTGCATGGCTGCCCATGCGTTCGCCGCGCTGGGAATCAAAAAGGGCGATAGGGTGGCGCTGATGAGCCACAATAGCCTGGACTATATTTACTGCCGTTTCGGCCTGGCGAAGATCGGGGCCATATCAGCGCCCATTAACTTCATGCTCAAGGGCGATGAGATAGAGTACATTATCAACGATGGGGAACCCAAGGCGTTCTTCGTGGAAGATTCACTGGCAAATTCCGTACTGGAGATAAAAGACAAGCTCAAGGGCGTTCAAATATTCGGCTGCTTCGACTTCGGCAAAGCGCCCATACCCGAGAAATGGGTGAACACGGCGGACTTTTTCAAAGGGTCGTACCCTGTCACCGAACCCGAGGTCATCATCGAGTCCAATGATATGGCAACTCTTATCTATACTACGGGGACTGAGAGCTTCCCCAAAGGTGTGATGACCAGCCATCTGAACTACTATATGAGTATTTTACACCTGGCCTGCGACGTTGATTTCAGGCGGGAGGACTCCGTCATTATAGATATCCCGCTTTTCCATGTGGCGGGAACCACCGTCCTCAACGGTACTATCACCTTTGGAGGGAAGGCCGTCATCGGGTACGCTCCCGACCCCAACAATATCCTGCAGAAGACCCAGGACGAAAAGATCAGCATGTGGGTCTACCCTCCAACGGTTTACGCCCTGCTACCCATGATGCCGAATTTCGGCCAGTTCGACCTGTCCTCGTTGAAAAAATGCGTGTCTTTCGGCGCTGTTATGCCCAGGACGGTGCTCGATACCTGGAAAAAATTCAAACCTGAAATCCAGTGGAGGAATTACTGGGGGCAGACCGAGAGCAGCCCGGTCGGCACGACTTCCACGCCCGAGAGCTTTGAGAAGAACATCAGCTCCATTGGCATCCAGGATACAGCCGTCTCCGTGAAGGTCTTCGACGAGCAAGACCGTGAGGTGGCGCCGGGCGTCATCGGCGAACTGGTCATCAGGGGTCCCGCAGTCATGCTGGGATATTGGAAGAAAGAGAAGCAGACGGATAAGACGCTTTCCAGCGGCTGGCTGCATACAGGCGACCTCGGCTCCATGGATGCTGAAGGCAACGTTTTCTATACCGACCGCAAGAAGGATATGATCAAGAGCGGCGGCGAGAATGTATCATCGCAGGAAGTGGAGGGCATGATCACCAAGCACCCCAAGGTCGCGCAGGCAGCGGTGCTGGGCCTCCCCGATCCCAAGTGGATCGAAGCGGTAACCGCCTTCGTAGTTGCACGTCCTGGAGTAACACTCACTGAAGAAGAGATAATCGCCTTTTGCAAGGACAGTATGGCCGGCTACAAGGCGCCCAAGCGTGTGATCATTATGGCATCCCTGCCAACCAGTGCCACCGGTAAAATCTTGAAGAGGGTGCTCAGAGAGCAGTACAGCGAGAAAAAATAGAATCGCCCGTCGCTTTTGCGCACGAAACCTCTCGTTCAGGGTGAGAGGATTATAGTCGTTCAATGAAATTGGTCAGTGTGTGCGGCTCGCCCCGCAACGGCAACACCGAGTGGATGCTGAAGTATCTTCATGCCCTGGCCGTTGCGGACGGCACGGATTCGGAACTCCTGCTGCTGCGTAAGCTTGATATCAAAATGTGCAACGGCTGCCTGGCCTGCGAAGCCGGCGGCAAAAACAGGAAAGGCCTCTGCGCCATCAAGGACGATATGCCGGGTATATATCCGAAGCTGCTGCAGGCCGACGCCATAGTTTTCGGCGGACGATATGCCGGGTATATATCCGAAGCTGCTGCAGGCCGACGCCATAGTTTTCGGCACACCTGTCTATTTCGAGATGGTCTCCGGGCTGCTGAAGAATTTCATGGACAGGACCTGCCCGATCTGGACCGGGCTGGAAGACAAGCGTTTGGCCGGTATCGCCGTGGCCGAAGAGGGCATCGGCGCAGCTATCGATAATATGAAAACCTATGCAGCGGTCTGCGGCATGACCTGGTCGGGAAGCGTTACGGCGCTGGCCAAGAAGCCCCGGGATGTAACGAAAATTGAGGGTACCGGCGAACAACTCCGGCAGCTATATTTGACCTTGAAGCGGGACGCGCATTGAATATTCTGTAGGGGCGGGTTTTCAAACCCGCCCGTTGACTCGGGCGCACCTTAAGGTACGCCCCTACAAATCTCTTCCTACTCTCCCCGTTCGCCCGCCTTCTTTGCCCTGAACCGCGCGTTTTGTGTCAACAGCCGTTTGCGCAGGCGGATGTTCTTGGGTGTGACCTCCACCAGTTCGTCGCCGTTGATGAAGTCCATAGACTCCTCCAAGCTCATCTTGAGCGGCGGTGTAAGCCTGACCGCGATATCAGCTGTTGAGGCGCGGATATTGGTCTGCTTCTTCTCCTTGCAGATATTGACCGCCAGGTCGGTGGGGCGGGAATTCATGCCCACTATCATGCCCTCGTAGACCGGCGTGCCCGGGTCGATGAAGGTGATGCCCCGCTCCTGGGCGTTGTTGAGGCCGTAGGTCACCGCAATGCCTTCCTCGGCCGCCACCAGCGCCCCGCTGCGCGTGGAGGATATCTCGCCCACCCAGGGCTCATAGCCGATAAATTCTGTATTCACAATACCCTCGCCGCGGGTGGCGGACAGGTAGGCGCTGCGGAAGCCGATCAGGCCGCGCGTGGGCACCCGGAACTCCATGCGCAGGTTGCCACGCCCGTCGTTATGCATATTGGTCATCCGGCCCAGCCTCTTGGCCAGCATCTCGGTTATCACGCCGATGTAATCCTCCCGCGTATCTAAAATAAGCGCTTCCACGGGTTCGTGCACTTTGCCCCCCACCTCGCGCGTGATGGCCTCGGGACGCGATACCTCGAATTCGTAGTCCTGGCGGCGCATGGTCTCCACCAGTATGGCTAAGTGCAGCTCGCCCCTGCCGGATACCAGGAAGAGGTCGGGGCTGTCGGTATCCTGCACGCGCAGGCTGATGTTTACCTCGAGTTCGCGGTAGAGACGCTCGCGCAACTGTCGCGAGGTGCAGTATTTGCCCTCACGCCCGGCGAAGGGAGAACTGTTCACACCCATGGTGATTTTCACCGTGGGCTCGCCTATCTCAATGCGCGGCATGGCGTCGGGATGCTCCGGGTCAACCACCGTGTCGCCGATGCTGACTTCTTCGAGGCCGGTGAGGGCGATTATCTCGCCGGCTGAGGCCTCTTCCACCGGCAACCTGGTCAGTCCCATGAAGGTAAAGACGTCGGTTATTTCGTATTTGCGCGGGACGCCGTCGGCGCCGATGACCGCCAGTATATCTTTGGGCTTTACGCTGCCGCGCCGCACCCTTCCGAGGGCAAAGCGCCCCCGGTAGCTGTCATAATCGAGGTTGGACACCAGCATCTGGAAGGGGCCGTCGTCGATGGCCGGCGGCGGGACCTGCTTGAGTATAGCTTCGAAAAGCGGCACCATATCCGTTCCCTCCACTGCCGGGTCGGCGGTGCAGGTGCCGTTGCGGGCGCTGGCGTAAAGCACGGGGAAATCGAGCTGGCTGGCGTCGGTGGCTATCTCCAGGAAGAGGTCCTGAGTAAGCCTGACCACCTCCTCAATGCGGGCGTTCTCACGGTCTATCTTGTTTATCACCACGATAGGCTTAAGCCCCTTCTCGAAGGCCTGGCGTAGGACGAAACGCGTCTGCGGCATTGGGCCTTCCACCGAGTCCACCAGCAGCAGGCATCCGTCCGCCATATTCACCACGCGCTCCACCTCGCCGCTGAAGTCGGCGTGGCCGGGCGTATCGATGATGTTTATCTTGACGCCGCGGAACATCACGGCGGTGTTCTTGGCCAGGATGGTTATGCCCTTCTCGCGTTCCAGGGCGTTGCGGTCCATTATCAGTTCGCCCATCTGCTGGTTTTCTCGGAATACCTTGCTCTGCTTGAGCAGGGCATCCACCAGGCTGGTCTTGCCATGGTCAACATGGGCAACAATAGCTATATTTCTGGTATCTTCGCGGTAATTCGGGGACAAATCGGTCTCCTGTGAGGTTGTTATTTACGGAGCCTGGTGAGAGGCATGCGGCTGATACTGTATGTCATGTAAGTTCTTTACAATATTAGCACATCCATGCTGTCATAGCGAAAATTACGTCCGCGTTACATGTTCACAAGGTTCAACCGGCCGCAACCGTATGATATACTTTCTTCCTGATAAAACCATCCATGGCAGGAGGTAAATTGATGAGGAAAGTCGCAATTGTCGGCGTGGCGATGACCAGGTTTACGGGCAAACAGCCCAGGACAGCGGTCGAACTTTTCGGCGAGGCCGCCATAGAGGCTATCAACGAATCAGGCATCAAACCCGGGCGGGTGCAGGCGCTCTTCATGGGTAATTTCCTGGGCGACTTCGAGGAGGGGCAGGCGCACCTGCAGGCTTTCGCTGCCGACTACCTGGGCCTGGCCGGCATACCGGCCAACAGGTACGAGAACGCCTGTGCCTCGGCCTCGGCTGCCATCCGCGACGCCTTCATCTGGGTGGCCTCGGGACAATACGACATCGTCCTGGCAGGCGGCGCCGAGTGCGCTACGAAAATGGGCACACCGCTCGCTACCCGCACCTTCGCCATGGCCAGCGACAGCCGCTACGAGTACGCCGCTGGATTGACCTTCCCCGGCGTCTTCGCCATGCTCACGCATCTCTATGCAAAAAAATACAATATCCCGCTGGAGAATCTGAAAAGACAGCTCTATCAGGTATCCATTAACTCGCATTACTACGGCGCCCGCAATCCGAAGGCACAGTTCCAGAAGGAGATGACCCTCGAGGACGCACGGAAGAGCCCCCTGGTGGCCTCGCCCCTGCAATTAGCCGACTGCTGCCCCTTTACGGACGGGGCGGCCGCATTGATAATAGCCTCGGAAGAGGCGGCTAAGAAGCTCACTAAAAAGCCGGTGCTGATAGCCGGGGTGGGCCAGGCCTCGGCCGGCAACCTGCTCAGCCAGAAAGAATACCTCCCGCGCATCCGTTCCAGGGAACTGGCCGCCGGACAGTCCTATAAAATGTCAGGCCTCAGCCCGAAGGACATCGACGTTATCGAGTTGCACGACTGCTTCAGCATCGCCGCACTGATTGCCCTCGAGGGGCTGGGCCTGTTCCCCTACGGGACATCCGGCCTGGCGGTGGAAAAGGGCGAGACCAAAATCGGAGGGAAGGTAGCCGTTAATCCCTCGGGCGGCCTTAAGTCCAAGGGCCACCCCGTGGGGGCCACGGGCGCGGCGCAGGCCCTCGAGATCGTAAAACAACTGCGCGGGGAGTGTGGTGAGCGCCAGGTAGAGGGAGTAAAGGTTGGAATGACCGATACGCTGGGTGGCGACGGCGGCACGCTGTGCAACATAATACTCAGGCGCGGCTGGTAATTAAACTTACGGGAGCAGTAAAGTGGAAGCTAAACTTACGTTTAAGG
>JAPLHK010000067.1:7659-12341 GCA_026389715.1 Chloroflexota bacterium | reverse complement strand
GCACGAGGGGACCGGGCATGACGCCCCTGAAAACGAACCTTAGGGTGAAGGTAATGCTGCCTCCCGCCGGCAGGTACTGGGTTGAAGGTGAGACGCCTTCGAAAACAGAACTGGACGGCCCACCGGAGCTGTAATTAACACTGTAGTGACCGGATGGGGCATTGGGGAATCCGTTGGATACGTAGTTGCCTGATTCAGGGTAAGGGCCGGTCAATACGTAGCTGACGGCCCCTGACCACGGCTCACCATTGAGGGTGGCGTTTACATACACGGTGCCCCTTGACTGCGTTTGGAAATTGAATGTAAATATGATGGTCCCATTGCCTGTAAGGGTTTGTACCGTAGAGGGTGAAGCGCCGGCAAAGGTAGCCCCGATAGGGCCTCCCGTTTCGTAGGTGATGATATAGCTGCCTGCCGGCTGGTTAGTATAGCTGTTGGGGATGGTGCTGCCCGTGTTGGAATTTGGCCCCTGGATGGAATAGCTGATCGGGCCTGAGCCAGGAGCGGTTTGCCACGAGGCGCCATCAAGGGTGGCATGCACCACGATGGTGCCGTAGGCCTGCTGACGCACGAAATTCATGGTGAACGATACCATGCCGCCGGAACTCAGCGTCTGCTGGGCTGATGGTGAGATGTCCGAAAGAGTGGCCCCCTGGGGGCCGCCGGAATTGTAGTTAAGCTGGATGTTTCCGGCTAACAGTCCACTGATGGCGCCGGGGACAGAATAGCCCGTTTTTTCCACGGGGCCGTTTATGGTGTACTGACTGAGCGTGTAGTTAACCGGACCGGACCATGGCGCCCCGTTGAGAGTGGCGATTATGGATGCCCCGCCCGAAACGCTGCCACTGCGGAATATGAACGTGAAAGTCGTATTGGTGCCGGAGCTGAGAATCTGGGTCGGGCCTGGAGAGATGGCGCTTAAAGACGCCCCGTAAGGACCTCCGCTGTAATATGTCACGGTGTATGTTCCGGAGGTAAGATTGCCAAAAGAGTAGGGAACGGAATTACCCGGAGAGCTTGAAGGGCCGCTGATATTGTAATTGACCGACCCATTCCAGGGTGAACCGTCAAGTAAAGCGGCGACCATGATACTACCCGGGGTAACGGGGGGCGGAGTCGGAGGGATGCTGCCTGATGTAAGGAAATATGAGGCAGAGGTCCACTGGGAAATCTGACCGCCCCTGAAGGCACGCACGCGCCAGAAGTAGGTGCTGCCGTCATTTAGCGTGCCGGGAGGCAACGGGTAGAGCAGGTTGGTCACGTTAGTAGCATTTATCACCAGGTTCTGGAAATTAGCATCCGGTGAGACCTGGACTTCATAAGTGTTGTTGCCAACGCTGACCCATGTAAGTACAGTATATTGCGGATTAACTGTGTCTCCATTGGAAGGTGTGGCAAGGACGACACCCAGCGGGAGAGGAATCGTATTACAGCCCATTAAAAAAAGCAGTGAAAGCATCAATGCTAATGCAACCTTTCGCATTTCCACCTCCTATAATTACGCGATAAACTGGTAGGTCATTGCAAGCCGATTCAAGACATATCCTAAATATTAACACCGGGCAACAAATTTATCTACGGTGAAAGGTAAAAATGTATACGGTGTAACCTGATCAGAATTTGACCCAGCCGATATCTGTTATAATTTGCGCTAACATCATTGAAGTGAGGTTGTGCTGGATAAATTCGCCCGGCAAATTCTATGGGTTAAGTGGATAAATGAGTATAACTGAGTCAATCGTCGAATTTGCAGTAAATTTTGTTGAAAGCGCCGGCTACCTGGGCCTGTTTATTTTGATGGTCATGGAAAGTACCTTTATGCCCGTTCCCAGCGAGGCTGTCATGCCGCCTGCCGGATTTCTGATTGAGGAGGGCAAATTCAGCTTCCCTGCGGTGATATTTTTCAGTACCCTGGGCAGCATCGTGGGTTCGCTTATCTCTTATTACGTCGGCGCCTGGGGAGGCAAGCCTTTTATCGATAAATTCGGGAAATACCTGCTCTTAGACAGGCATCATCTCACCATTACCGAGCATTACTTCAACCGCTGGGGAAATATCACGATTCTGGTGGGCAGGTTCGTGCCGGTGGTCAGGCACCTCATCTCCCTCCCCGCCGGGATCGGTAAAATGAATTTATTCAAGTTTATTCTTTATACCGTCATCGGCGCCGGTATATGGAATTCGTTATTGGCCTGTGCTGGTTATATTCTCAAGAGCAACTGGACAGAGATAACCAAATACAGCCATATCGCGGATATAATAGTCTTAACTCTGATAGCGGCGGTGGTTTTATATTATGGTTACAGGATTTATAATTACTGGCATAGCAGGATTAAAGGTTAGACATTGGCATTATATTCGATACGGCACATCAATTGAGGAGGATGCAGTATGAATAGCGATGACTCTCAGGGAAAGCTGGAAGATGCCGGTGGCCGGAAAGAAGCTTTACTGCCTGCACAAGCGATCGACCTGGAAGTAGCATTTCAGGGAGAGGACGGCTCCTTCGGGCAGGAGGTTGCCTTTAATTTCTTTGGCCGGTCTGTAAAAACCAGGCAGTGCGATACTGTAGAGGAAGTGTACAACCTGGTAGAGCAAGGCAGCCTGGCCCATGGCATCGTCCCGGTTGAAAATTCGCAGGAAGGCAGCATAGGCAGCACCTACGACCTTCTGTTGGAGTCAAGCCTCATGGTATGTGGAGAGGCACATATCCGGACGACCTATTGCCTGGCGGGAAACAAGTCGGCAAGCCTGGGAGCCCTTAAAAAGATATATTCCCATCCGCAAGCGCTGGGAGAGTGCCAGGCTTTTCTCCGGCACCTTGGATGTGAGCTTATCCCTACTTACCACACACTCAATACTGTGAAGATGATTAAGGAAAAAAGGCTTTCAGACAGTGCAATTGTGGCAGGAGAGGGAGTGGCCTTCGCCGGTGATCTAAAGATACTGGCGCGGGAGATAGAAGATAACCGCTGGAATTCAACCCGTTTCTTCCTTCTGGGAAAAGAAGATGCTCTGCCTACCGGCAGTGATAAGACATCGATCGTTACGCTGCTCAGGCATCAGCCGGGGACCCTCTACCACGTGATAAAGGAATTCGCTGAGCGCAAGATAAACCTTACAAAAGTGGAAACAAGACCTACTCGCAAAACGCCCTGGGAGTATCATTTCTATATCGATTTCGAGGGGCACCGCTTGGATAACAATATCGCAGAAACATTGGAAAAGGTCGGGGAAGCCTGCCTTTTCATAAAAGTGCTGGGCTCATATCCGCGGGCGAAGCGTGCATAGTCAGAAGGTATTGAGCTGGTGAAATGACCGGTCCATTGCAGAGGTTGACTTGCAAAACTATCAATTTATCTGTTAACATGGTTTACTGATATATAGGCACAAATTTAGAGAAAGAACACCTGTATATGCACACAAATAAATATATCTACCGAAAGTGACTCCGGACAGGTTGCCGCAACCCCGCGGCAATGCTGGAGTCACGTCCCGCCAAACAAACCACCCAACGGCTATCACGGTAACCTGTTAAGTGTATCTAATTTTTAAGGAGGAGTTTTAGTGAGAACAGTTATTTTATTTATAGCACTGGCTGTCATATTTGCGGCTACCCCCCTGCTTATAGGCTGCAATCTTGCCGCTCCGCAGCCGGTAACGCCGGTTGCAGAGGCAAAAACCCTGACAATAGGCTGCACGTTGCCTTTTACCAACAGCCTGGGTATCGATACAAAAAAGGCGTTGGAAATGATCGAGCCGGCTTTCAACCAGGCCGGAGGCCTGACCATACAGGGGCAAAAGTATAACATTCATATCATAGTATACGATGATAAATACACCGCAGACGGCGGACGCGCTGCTGTCGAAAGGCTGGTAAATGAGGATAAAGTCAAATTTATCGTTTGCCAGGTCGGTTCGGCCCCCATCATTGCCGGGTTAACGGTTACGGAACCCGCCAAAGTCCTGGTCTTTTGCGGCGGCGCCTCGGGTAAGATCATAGACCCTGCTAATAAATATACCTATGGTACTGCCACATGGAGGACAAATTTAGCCCCACTTTTCCCGCTGGTCAAGAAAGCATTCCCGAACGCTCAAACCATGGTAAATCTTTCTCCTGATGATGAGACAGGTAAGGCCCTGGCAAAGGACAATGCACGGGTGGCAACCGCCCTGGGCATAACGGTTCTCGATTCCGTTTATTACCCTCGTGATACGCAGGATTTCGCCCCGTTTGCCACCAAGATAATGTCGTTAAAACCAGACATAATGGACTACCCGGGCGCCGTAGCCGGTACCCAGTTCGGCCTTCAGTTCAAGGCTCTGTACGAGGCGGGTTTCAAAGGCGCACATATAAGTCCCATGCCGCCCAATATGGTTGAAGTTCTGGCAGTGACCCCCAAGGAATCCATGGAAGGGCTTATATCCATCCTGCCGTCGACGGAGATTCCCAACCCATCACCGATGGCACTGAAATACAAAGCTGACTGGACTGCAAAATACGGGACCTGGTCGGTAGCCAGTTTGACCTGGATACCTGCTTTTTACGCATTTTTAGAAGCGGTCAAGCAAGCTGACAGTCTTGATCCACAGGTGGTATCAAATTACGTGTCGGCTAAAGGTATAGCGTGGGAAAGCCCGAACGGCAAAGCCATGCTGGTAAAGCGCCCTGATTATAAGAG
>JAPLHK010000067.1:0-7654 GCA_026389715.1 Chloroflexota bacterium | reverse complement strand
GACCGGTTTTGCGATACCTGCGCTTCGTTGGATTTCGGTCTATATAAAAATGGCAATTACCAGTACCTTGCTACCGTCTCGCCGGACGAATCGCTTCAAGCCAATGAAACTGCTTTCGGCGGAGGGCAATGGAGATAGGGTAGGGTAAGTATCCACGAACCGGATATAACTATTGTTTAAGAATCTGAGGTAAAGATCACAACGAGGAAGCCTGTACCGTGTAAAAGTGCAGGCTTCCTCTATGAATGGCAAAGAATATGTCCCCCGGATTATTTATACAACTGATAGTAAATGCGTTAACGATCGGGTCCATTTATATCTTAATGGTTCTGGGACTTGATATCATCCTTCGCGGTACCAAGATTCTGAATTTCGCTCATGGCCAGCTCTATGCACTGGGCGCGTATATCATGTTTCTTTTTTTCCAGACACTCAAACTGGATTTTACACTGTCCCTGATTTTATCCGGCGTAGCGCTGGCACTGGTAGGTGCTCTCAGTTACCTCGGTGTCTTTGCCATATTGAACAGACGGTTTACCGTCAGCAGCACATTTTCATACAGGCTGCTGCTGAGCGCAATGGCATCGGTAGGCCTGATGATGATCCTGCAACAGGGCACCCTGCTGTGCTTCGGCACACAGGAACTCGGCATTCTTTCGCCATTTCCACAGATACTTGAAGTCGGTGACACAAGGATTTCACTTTCCAGGCTGGTCATAATATTTCTCAGCGTGGCCATCTGTATCATACTGTACCTGATGATGTACAGGACATCTTTTGGCAAACTATTGCGTGCTGTAAGCTATGACCCCGAGGCGGTCACCTTGCAAGGGGTAAACACATTTTGGATTTTTGTCGCATGTTTTGCCTTGGGCAGCGGATTAGCAGGGTTGGCAGGAGGGATAATCGCCCCTCTCTTCTCAATAACTCCCTCTATGGGACAAAACATAATTTTTATTACATTCCTGGTATTGCTGGTCGGTGGTATCGGAAGCTACCGGGGTACGATAGCGGGAGGTTTGCTGATCGGCCTACTGCTGAGCTTCGGATTCCAGTTCCTGGGCAGCGCCGCGGAGCTTATAGTTTTTATGCTCGTAATAGTTATCCTTATTTTCCGGCCGGGAGGTTTGCTCGGTGAAGCTGCCGAATAGCCTGAAGACTGATAGGGTTACCCGGTACAAATGGATAGCAATAATAATTGTTTTGATAGCGCTTATTGTACTTCCCCTGTGTATCGAGAGCAATTATATAAAACACCTGCTCATTATGGCCTGTATCGGTGCCATACTCGGGATGACATTCAGCCTGTTGTTTAGCTCAGGATTGATAACCCTGGGCGCTGCAGCTTTTTATGCCGTAGGGGCTTACTCCTCTACCGTCCTGGTCATGAATGCAGGGCTTTCTTTTTGGGCAGCCTTACCTTTAACGCTGGTATTCACTGCGATACTTGCGCTGGGTTTCGGCGCTGTCTTTGTCAGGAATGCAGGTGTCGCTTTTGTGATAATAACTCTTATCTTCGCGCAGGTAGTTGTACTGGCAGCGGCGCAGGCCGATTTTCTGGGTGGCTGGGGAGGGATTATGGGGATACCACGGCCAAATCCGGTTGGAACGGTGAATTTTGCCGCCAAGACGGATTATTATTATCTCATCCTCGCTATGCTGCTGCTGGTGGTCCTGATTTATAATGCGTTATACTCATCGAGGATAGGCCGGGCGTGGCGTGCTATTAAACTGAGCCCAAAACTGGCTGGAACTCTCGGTATAAACGAATACCGTTACAGGCTGCTGGCTTTTGTCATTGGTTCGACCACGGCGGCGCTGGCCGGCTGTTTTTACGCGCATTACTCACAAAATATAACACCGGGCGCATTCGGGGGCTGGTTGAGCATTTACGTTCAACTGTACGCAGTGCTGGGCGGGCTGGAATTCTATATATTGGGTCCTGCTATCGGCGCCGTAGTGATGACCTTTGTACCTGAATACCTGCGGATAGTAAAGGAATGGGAGCCGATTATAACGGGTGTTATACTGCTGGTGGTAATATTATTCTTCCCCGGCGGGATTCTCGGTACTCTTAAGAATCCGCCGGCCTTGAGCCTGAATAAATTTCATTCACTGTATAACCGTTTGGTGACGGGGAAAAAGCGTGATAGCAACAGTTGAGTTGAATTATGCCTTTATTGCAAGTAAGGAACATAACTAAAGTATTCGGAGCGCTTATTGCACTGCGCGATGTAAGCTTTGAGGTAAACCGCTCGGAAATCCTCGGGCTGATCGGGCCGAACGGCGCTGGCAAAAGCACACTTTTTAATGTTATCAGCGGGTTTCACCATCCCGATAAGGGTAAAATATTGTTTAAGGACACTCAAATCACCGGTTTGAGGGTTGACAGGATTGCCGGTATGGGGATAGGCCGGATATTCCAGGAGCCAACGCTTTTTATGCAGGAGACAGTATTTGAAAATGTCTTCAGCGGGCTTCACAGGCATTACCGTGAGCCCGCCTGGAAGGCTTTCTTACATACACGGGCGGCCAACCGTGAGGAAGCGGCCAGCAAGAAGAAGGCCGCAGAGATATTGGAATTTATGGACCTGGCTGCCATGAGAGATGAGCTTGCCGCCAACCTTCCTCATGGGCATCAGAGGTCGCTTGCCATAGCCATAGCGTTGGCCTGCGAGCCGGAGTTGCTCTTGCTGGACGAGCCGGTAACAGGCATGAACCCCAGCGAGACTGCTGTCATGAGCGATAAGATCAGGCAGATACGCGAGCGGGGCATTACTGTTCTAATCGTTGAACATGATATGCGCGCTGTGATGAGTTTGTGCGACAGGATCATAGTTCTTAATCTGGGTGAAAAACTTGTCGAAGGAACGCCTGACAGGATAAAAAACGATCAAAGGGTAATCGAAGCCTACCTGGGCAAACAGGTGATATAACCGATGTTACTTAAGATTAATAACCTCACTGTTCAGTACGGAAAAGCCGAAGTAATCAAGGGCCTTTCTCTTGAAGTTGGCGAAACGGAAATTATAACCATTATCGGCGCTAACGGGGCGGGTAAGACCACTGTATTAAGGGCCATCTCGGGGCTTAAGCCACCTGCCTCAGGCGATATCTGGTTCCGGGGCAGTAAGATAAGCGGACTGAGGGCGCACGAAATAGTCAGGCTGGGCATCTCGCATGTTCCCGAGGGAAGAAGGATATTGGCCCCGCTCTCGGTGGCGGAGAACCTGGAGATAGGCGCGTATTTGATTAAGACTAAGAGAGAGAGGGGCACAGCCTTTCAAAATATATTTGATCATTTCCCGGTTTTAAAGGAACGGATGAAGCAGTTAGCCGGCAGCCTGAGCGGCGGCGAGCAGCAAATGCTGGCCATCGCCCGTGCCCTGCTAAACCAGCCCAGGCTCCTGATGATGGATGAGCCCAGCATGGGACTCTCCCCTCTCGTTGTTGAACAGGTCGGGAGGATTATCACGGATATCAATAACCGGGGAATTAGTATCATACTGGTTGAACAGAACGCACGTATGGCACTCAGCCTGGCCGGGCGCGCTTACGTGCTGGAGGCGGGAAAGTGTGTGCTGGAAGGGGAGGCAGGGGCACTGGCCAATGATGAACGTGTCAAACACGCGTACCTGGGCGGGTAAGTAGACTTAACAGGTTTCTGCTAATCAACAACAAGCGCGTATTGCAGAGAATCTATAGTTTTGCCGTCCTTGAAAACGCTTTTTACCAGTCTGCCTTCGAGCTTGAATCCATTCTTCTCAAGAACGCGGGCAGAGGCCCGGTTCCATTCGAATACGGTAGCATACAGGCGCACAAGGTCAAAGTTAGCAAATGCATATTTTGCTGCCGCGCCCACAGCCAGTGTAGCTATACCCCTGTTCCAGTGAGGTTCGCCCAACCAGTACCCTATCTCGGCTGAGCGGCAGTAAACATCCTCCTGCAGGTTGAAACCGATGCCGCCGATAGCTTCAGCCCGGGTGGCAATGGCGAAATTGGTCAGCGGATCCTGTATTCTATGGATCCATGCCTCTGCATCACTGTGTGTATAAGGGAAAGGGAAGGCGTCACGTACGTTCAACCAGATCTTGCGGTTATCGGCATATTCCACGAGGGCAGGGACATCGGCTGTTTCCCAGTTTCTGAGGGACCATTCGCCGATTTTGATCGCCTCCATAATTTTTGTCGACCTCCGCCGTCATAAAGAGAGCGCTCTATATTTAAACTGTGTTCGTATTATACTTTAAATATCCTACTGTTATAAACCAAGTAAATCTGCAATAATGATGTGTAGTAAAGCGGAGGTATGTAGTCCATGTGTTGCTTCGTCAGTTTGTTCTTATTGATAGGTCCCCGTTTCGCACTGGTATGTATGTGGCTGTTCTCCGATATGATCAGCCGGGCATTCGGGAACAATTTCATTATTCCTATTCTCGGCATTATTCTGCTGCCCTATACCATGATTTTTTATGTGATCGTAGCGCAATATATGGGGATGTCCAACCCGTTTGCCTGGGCGCTGGTAATCCTTGGGTTTGTCATCGATATCTCAGCATACGGTGGAGGCTGGTGGGGTAACCGGCACAGGCTGAAGCGATAAATTCAATCCGAGGATGTTACTGAGGTGGTACTCAGGTCTTTGATAGAATAGTCCACTGTGGTGGAAGGGAAGCTGATACACGGGCTAAGTTTAAATATCAACCTTATCGCCGTTGAGCTTTTGCAGCTCCAATAAGATCTCGCGTAGTAGCAGGAGTTCCAGCCTCCGGTAGGATATATCGCTGGCCAGCTTGCCCCATTTTTTGGGGTCGTCTGAAAGGTATTCTTCGCTTATCTCCAGTGCACTTCTCGTCATTTTAAACTCCTGTTATCAATTAATCAGCACCAGTCCGACCGATGTGGCGCAGGGTATTTCAGCGGCATCGTCAACAAGCGGGTAGGCGCTCCAGCCGGCCTTGCCTATGATATCGACTACGTCTATGCCGAGCGCCTCCATGGCCGGCCTTGCCCTGAGGGGGAAGCGGCACCTGCCGCTGTCTTTGAATTGACAGACCAGCCCGTGGCAAAGGTAGTCCTTGCAGGAACCTCCTCCCAGTCCCATGGCCAGCGAATAACCATGCTTATATGCCAGCCGTTCGATCTCATAAACTATATTGGCTGTTTTCTGGTGGAAAAGCAGGCTGCGGTCGGTGCCTGACTTATCCTTGCTATTGCCCGGGATGAAATCACTCATTGGTTCGACATGTGTTTTGATCAGCAACCCCCGGGAGTAGCGGCCAATGGCCTTGCGCACCAGGTCGAGGTCCGGGGCGTTGGGTGGGCAGTTGGGCGTTTCCCCCGCACGCAGGCAGCGGGGTATCAGGCACTTCAGGCGTACGCGCTCATCGACCACCAGCTGGTCTGCGCGGATAATCTCTACCCCGGCAGCGCCCAATTCCAGGGCTTTCTGTCTGAATAGTTCAAGGTCTGCCTTTAATCTTTTCTCAGTTACACTGTGGACGAACGGTAGGGCCGAACCTTTCTTTGATATCATAATTACTTCGCTCCCTGTGCAAACCTGGTATTGCAACGCCCGTGATGATTGGAGATTGTAACATAAGTAATATAGTCATCAGAAGCCCGCTGCTGTAAACTTTAGGGTACTGGAAAAATATATGTTGAAATGGCCCGATTTAGGCAGCGGCTTTAAAATGCTGCGCGAGGTGGACCTCAATGCTGTGCGCCGGCAGGCGGAGTTACCAGTGCACATTGCTGTTGTCGGTGATAGAGGGACAGGCAAGACAACACTTGTCAGGCAATTGTCAAGCGGGCCGCGTGCCTCTGAGCCGGCCGGCATACCGCCGGTAAGCGAACATAACCTGATTGATGAGATCCCTATCCAAGATCACAGCCTTGTTGTTTTACTATTGAATGCAGTTGATGGGGAGCACCCGGTTGAGCACGATGTTTTCACCAGGCTGAAGAAGAACAGGGTGCCCGTCGTCATTTGTTATAACAAAGCTGACCTGGTGCAAAATCCTCAGTTTGTAATGAACGGAGCGCAGAAATGGCCCGGAGCGGAGGTGGTGGCGGTTGCGGCGTATGATGGCAAGTCACTGCAAAAATTGCTTGTCCCCGCGATTATGCGGGCCTGCCCCGGGCGGGAGCTTCAGCTTGCCAGGCGTCTGCCCTTATTGAGGGAGCCTGTCTGTCAAAAGCTCATTGACGATACCTGTTTTATCAATAGCGCGTACAGCCTGACCACGGGCCTGGCGGAAATCAATGTCTTCCTTGACCTGCCGCTGAACCTTGCGGATATTATCGTACTTACTAAAAACCAGGCGTTGATGGCTTATAAGATAGCCCTGGCCATGGGATTGCCTTCTGATTGGCGGGAAACAATACCCAAACTGGCAGCGGTGGTGGGCAGCGCGTTCTTATGGAGGCAGGTGGCACGTCAGCTTGTGGGGTTGATTCCTGCCTATGGCGTTATTCCCAAGATAGCCGTGGCCTATGCCGGCACCTACGCTGTCGGGCAGGCTATCTACCAGTGGTGCGCAAATGGAGAAAAATTGACACCTGAGAATTTAAAATCATTGTATGTTGCGGCTTTCAAACGCGGAAGGGAGGTCGCCCAGACTATACTCGCGAAAAGAAAAGCCCTGAGGGCCCTCGGCAAGTAGTGCTATCGGCGGTTCTTAGTTACGATAGAGATGGCGAGCACTGTGATGAGAAGGCCCGCCAGCAGTCCCGAAACCACATAAATCCACAGGTATAGATCCGTGATAGGATACCCTGCTTTGGCGGCGGAGACGTTATCCGCAGTTCCGGGTGAAATAGGAGCAGCCGGGTTAGCGGGGTCCGGGGATTTGTTATCAGGCGCAATCGGGGGAATACCCGCAGCTTCAGGCTTATTCTCGGCGATAGTGAATTGAGCGGTTTCCGACCATTGCCCCGTATCTTTTTCCCCGTTGGCAGCCTGTACGACCCTTACCTGCCAGTAGTACGTTTTACTCGGTTCGAAACCCTTCTTATCAGCGATGGTCCAGGACGGTGCGCGCCTTTGCGGCTTAACAACATTCTCAGCGATTATATTCGTGAAGCCTTTATCTGCGGCCACGCGGACCTCGTAGGCAACGGCCGTGGTGTTGTGTTTCCATTGCAAAGTTATCTCGCCAACAGAATTATCTGCGATAAAGATAGGGATCAGGTCATCCGGCCGCGGCGAAACAGCTATTGGTGGGGCGAAGAGGACTTCTTTAGTTGGAGGCGGTGGCGGTTTATATTGCGGAGTCGGTGACAGGCAGTCGCAAAAAGTCCAGAGGCGCCCTGTATTGGCATCGTAATTATAAGCACGGTTATCAATGGCCCAGAGGTTTATTCCAGACGAAAGTTTCAAGGAAGTCGGTTCCCGTGTGAAAGCAGTGCCGGGGGTCAGTCCGGTACTGAGCGTGTCCCATTCGATACCCGGTGGCCCCAGCGACTCCGGTGATAGGGTGCGGTCAACCGCTGGAAGCACGGTGGTTGTGGAAGCGCCGTAGAGTGTACCCATCTGGGCAAGTCCCCAAAATTGGGTACTCGGCGCTCCCATCACATCCCAGCCGGGGCTTGCGCCAGCAATCCAGTAGATATCGCTGCCCGGGCTGTCAGCGGCGGCGTAAATTATTACATC
>JAPLHK010000114.1 GCA_026389715.1 Chloroflexota bacterium | reverse complement strand
TTCAATCTACACAGAGCTGGTCACACAGGCCAGGGAGGCCAGGGTGCCCGTTGTTTTTGATGCCAGCGGACCCGGGCTCAAAGCAGGCATGGAAGGCCGCCCCACCATGGCCAAACCCAATATCGACGAGATCGCTGAGCTATACGGCCGCCCCGTTACTACTGTTGAGGAAGCTTATAAAGCCGGCAGGGAATTGCAGGATAAATACGGCGCCGCTTTAGTAATTACGCTGGGCAAAGAGGGCGCGCTGGCCGTGCTGCCCGGCCGTGCCTACCGTATACCGGTACTTCAAATACCCGTTGTCAGCACCGCCGGCGCCGGGGATGCTGTGCTGGCCGGCCTGGTGGCTGCCCTGTCGGAAGGCAAGCCCATTGAGGACGGCCTGCGCCTGGGCTTCGCCGCTGCCGCCGCCGTCTGCCTTATACCGGCCACGGCCGACTGCCGCCGCGCCGACGTGCAAAGGCTTTTGCCGCAGATCGAGTTAAAGCCTTATGCGGCGTAGCCGGCTTTAGCATCAGTATCCGGTGCCGGCTCGATATGCCGTATAATATACGGCGGTAAAATCAACCGGTTCAATCCAGGATTATATTGTCATGGATAATGCACAAGACAGTCCCGAGCCGCGGCGATTATGGAATAAAAACTTCCTGCTTTTATGGCAGGGGCAGCTTGTCAGCCAGATAGGCCAGCGCTATTTCAACGTAGGCATGCTCTTTTACATCAAGCAGGCCACGGAATCGGCCAGCCTGATGGGCGCCATGATGCTCTTCTCCACGCTTCCGGGCGTGCTGATGGGGCCGATGGGCGGCACCTTCGCCGACCACTTCTCGCGCAAGAAAATCATCGTTTACAGCGACCTCATACAGGGTATACTGGTCTTTTCTCTGGCTGCGCTGATGTTCTTTTTCATCTACGCTAGGGGCGTGATGTCAACGACTTTTCCGCCCGACCCTTTTTCACTTTTCGCATTCAATTATCTGGCGCCGCAAGCCAATGCTGCTACTATCACCTGGATGTTCATCGTGGCCACGCTGGGCGCCATCATCTTTGCCTTCTTCACGCCGGCCATGTCGGCGGCCGTGCCCGATCTGGTACCCAAGGGCAAGCTGGATATGGCCAACTCGCTAAACCAGTTCGCCATATTCCTGGCCATCTTCCTGGGACAGGGTCTGGGCGGTCTCATTTTCAGCATCACAGGCGCCCCCCTGCTTTTCCTCATCAATAGCGCTACCTATATGTATGCATCGGGCACCGAATCCTTTATCAGCATACCGCCGCCCAGGCCCCGGGAGGAAAGGAAGGCTGGTGAGGCCTGGAAGTCCTTTGTACGTGACACCAGGGAGGGACTCGACTACGTATGGAACGAGAAGGGCATGCGCATCCTTTTCCTGGCGGCCGCTCTGCTGCACCTGCTTATTGCACCGATGCTGCTGCTGCTGCCCTTCTATGTGGAGGATTACCTCAAGCAGAACGCCTCCTGGTACGGTTACCTGCTGGCGGCGGTGGGTGTGGGCTCGATAGTTGGCTACCTGATAGCGGGCGCGGTGAACGTGCGCGGAGCGTCGCAGAGCCGCATGATCATACTGTCCCTGCTGGCTGCCTCTCTCTCGCTGGGCATCGTGGGCTTTATCACGCAGCCTTTTATCGTGCTGGGTGTGGTAATCATATTCGGCCTGACCGCGGGCGTATTTATCGTCAAGACCACCACGGTGATACAACTGGCGGCCAATTCCGCGATACGCGGCAGGGTGTTCGGCCTGCTGACCACACTGACCAGCGGCCTGGCGCCCATCGGTATGGGCATCGCCGGCGTAATCGCTGATATGGCCAACAAGAATATACCTGTGATATACGCCACCTGCGGCTTGCTGGTGCTGGTCATGTCCATCGGTCTGGCGCTGTCGCGCGAGGCCCGCGAATTCCTGGCGTTGGACGTCACGCACCCGGCTGTACCTCAATAAGCAGGGAAGTTTTGTGATATACTGCTTTAAAGTTTACAGGGGTTAGCTATATTCTATGGATATCTCCAGCCTTAGCTGCGTACCCATTGCTCTTTTACTGGGCTCCGTCCCGTCCGCGTATATCGTGGCAAAACTCAGCGGTAAGGTGGATATACGCGATGAGCCGGACGGGAAGATCAGCGCCGCCGCTGTTTACCGCCGCGTAGGGCTGCCGGCCTTCATCACAGTGGTGGTCATGGATATCGGCAAGGCCGCCCTGGCTGTTTTAATCGCCCAGTGGCTGAAAGCCGCGCCGCAATGGGTTATGCTGGCCGGCGCGGTAGCTGTGGCCGGGCACCAGTGGTCAATGTTCCTGCGCTTCCAGGGTGGGCGTGGCGCCACCGTGATAGCTGGTGTGCTGGTGGCGGTGTGCACTGTTCCGATGCTGATAGGCGCTGCAATCGCGGGGGTGCTGGCCTGGAGAACTAAAAACTCGACCTACAGCTTTGGTGTGGGTATGATAATGATAACCATGATACTCTTCACCATGCAATGGTCCGGTGTTACGGCGCCGCCGATACTTATCGCCACGCCCTCGCTGCCGCCGCCGTTGACTGCCTACCACCTGTTAATCGCCTACCCGGTCATATTGGGATTGATGATGATGCTCAAGGCGTTACAGGTAAAGTACAGGCCGGGCGCAAACATATTGACCAGAGTGGATGAGGTGAATAATTGAACTATCTGACCGTCAAAGCCATCGAAGGAATTGAAGCCTATCAGGCCATCTGGGTGCCGCTGGTGGCCTGGTTCATAGCGCAGTTCTTCAAGGTCATCATCCATTTTGCCCGCAAGAAGAGCTTCGACCTTTCCTTAATGTGGAGCCCGGGCGGCATGCCCAGCGCGCATTCAGCGCTGATGACCGCGCTGGCCACGACCATCGGGCTGAAGTATGGTTTCACTTCACCGCTCTTCGCCATCTCGCTGGCGGTGGCCTTCATTGTTATGTATGACGCCGCGGGCGTGCGACGCACCGTGGGCTACCAGTCCACCATGCTCAACAGGATGCTGGACGAGCTTTTCAAGGGTGATAAAGAATTCAGCCAGCGTCTGGCGGAGATTATCGGCCACACCAAGTGGGAGGTCTTTGCCGGGGCCATGCTGGGCATCGTATTGGGCATCGTTTTTAACTGGCCCTGGTGACCATGGAGAAAATTAGCTTCTGTAAAGCAAAGAACTATTGACACCCGTTTCCGGCTGTTTTAAAATTTGCCAGTCAATCAAGCGCTTGATAGAGCGGGTAAAATGCTGATAAACCTGATGATGACTCATATCCCCGAAGAGCCGGTACTGTATATTGTTCTTGGCCTCTGCCTTATTACTGTGCTGGTGCTCATTCTGCCTTTTATTGTTAAGAAGGTGGAGGAGAACCTGGAGCTTTTCTTTCTTATCATGGGCGTATGCGCGGTAACGGTGTCCGGTCTGTGGAGCTGGGAGCTGGTCATAGATGCTTTGAAGGCGCCCGTAGTAATAGGCACGGTGCCTGTCGGCATATTCCAGGTGGTGCTGGTATTCGGCCTGCTGATCCATTTCTATAACAGGCAGTTCTGCCGCGGCATACTGACCATTGCCTCAAAGCTGGGCTGGCGCTGGTTCACCTTCCTCCTAATACTCGCATTGGGATTGCTATGCAGCCTGGTTTCGATAATTGTAGCGGCCGTGCTGTTCTCCGAGATAATCGCCGCGCTGCCCCTGCACAAGAAGGAAAAAATCAAGTTTGCCGTGGTGGCCTGCTTCGCCCTGGGTTTGGGTGCGGTACTCACGCCGGTCGGCGAACCTTTATCGACCATCCTGGTGGGCAAGCTGGCGGGCCCGCCTTTCCATGCTGATTTCTTCTGGCCTCTAAAGGAGTTTGGCCTGTATATCATCCCCGGCGTTTTGATCATCTCGCTTTTCGGCGCCTTCTATATCGGTAGGGGTATCGACCTGAAGCACTTCAGCCACGAGGTTGAGTACTCGGAAAAAGTCAGTACTGTGATAATCAGGGCGGTAAGGGTGTTTTTCTTCGTGGCGGCGCTGGTGCTGCTGGGTGAGGGGATGAGGCCGCTGATCGTCTGGTACATAGTGCATGTGCCGGCCTGGATACTGTACTGGATCAACATGGTATCAGCCATCCTGGACAATGCCACGCTCACCGCGATGGAGATAGGACCAACCATGCAGCTGCCGCAGATATTAGGCATCATAATGGGCCTGCTGATAGCGGGCGGTATGCTGATACCGGGCAATATCCCCAACATCGTGGCCGCCGGCCGGCTGAAGATCAGCATGAAGGAGTGGGCGGTGATCGGTGTGCCCATCGGCCTGGTCATCATGGCAGCTTATTTCCTGATACTGCTTCCCTCGTTCCTTAACTTGGCAGGGTGATTTACCCGGTAAAAAAATCTTTATAAGTAAAAACACCTATTGACAAATGAACGGCGCTATTTTAAAATTTCTCGGTCAATCAAGCGCTCGATTGGGAAATGGTTGCGGTTATGAAAAAGAACGAACTTGACAGTCTGGCGGCTTACCAGGACGGGAGACTGCCCGAAGGTTACTTCGGCAGTGAGAAAAAGTGGGAGATAGTCAAGGCAGCCGCGGCGCTCTTCATCAAGAAGGGGACTGTTAATACGGGTGTCAGGGATATCGCAGAGGCCGGCGGCATCACGGTAGGTACCCTCTATCATTACTTCAAGTCCAAAGAGGAGATAATAGCATCCTTCATGGACTTCGCGGTGTCGGGAACCAACGATTTTCTCAAACAAGCAGAAACCCAACTGGCAAATGTTGAGCCGCGCCAGGCTCTCAGACAAGCCATGAAGCTTTACCTCAGTTTCACCACCGAGGCGCAGAACATAGTTCTCTTCTGGCACCAGGAGACACGCAACTTAAGTCATGAGCTGCGCCAGCGGCTGCTGGACAACGAGTTTGTGCTGGCCGACGCGTTTGAGAAGATCATCAAAAGGGGCCAGCAGGCCGGTGTATTCAAAGTTAAGAACAGCTGGCTGGCCGCCCATAACGTCATTATTATGTGCGATATGTGGGCTTTTCGGCGCTGGGCACTTGGCCATCGCATGACTGCTGAACAATTCAAGAATGAGCAGATAGATTTCATCTTCGAGGGCCTGCATGGTGATAGTAGTGAGTTTGCAGGCTTTAAAGGCGAGGAGGTGAAATCCAAAAAATAACTCAAAATCATAGAAATACATTACAACAGCTTTATTAAATATTAGGAGGTTGAACTTGACAGAACAAAAAGCTGAAGTCTTGCAAAGGAAAGTAGGGCTTTTCGAGGCGGTGGCGATGATCACCGGCCTGGTGGTGGGCGCCTCGATCTTTGTGCTGGTGCCCACGCTGGTCGGTATGACCGGACCCAGCCTTTTCCTGGCCTATGCGGTCGCCGCCATTCCGGCGCTCTTCGTCGTATTATTTGAGGTGCAGATCACCAGTGTCCTGCCGGTGACGGGTGCCAACTTCGTAACTGCCACCAGGGTGGCCGGACCGGCCTGGGGGGCGATTATCTCCTTCTCTGCGGTGCTCGCGCTGATAGCCTCTAATATACTGGTTTCGGTGGGATTCGGGCAGTACGTGACTGCCTTCATCCAGTCGTTTAACCCGGCCTTTACCATCAATCCCCTCATCCTTCCCATATTGTGCGTGGCCTTCTTCGCGCTGCTTAACTTCCTGGGCGTGGAGTTAGCCGCGGTCGTGCAGAGCATCATGTTCGTGGCCTTCGTCATCGGTATGATAATCTACGGCATAGTCGGCTCGGCCAACTACAACCCGGTAAACATGACGCCTATGTTCACAGGCGGCGCAATGATGTTCATCGTAGCCGTGGTGCTGGCCAGCATGTCATGGGCGGGCCTGGTGGCACTGGCTGACATCGGTGGCGATGTCAAGAATCCCCGGCGCAACCTGCCGCTGGCCCTGGTACTGGCCTTCATCATCATACTTATCCTCTATGTTCTGCAGCCGTTTGCGCTGGTTGCATCCATGGGCGCTGCGGCCGTCGCCAAGGCGGGCGCACCGGCAGTTATGCTCGATGCCGCCAGGTTAATGCCCGGCTGGGGCATCTGGGTCATCTTCATCGCTGCCATGGGCGCTATACTCACCACGGTCAACGCCCTCACCTGGTCGGCGGGACGCGACTTGCTGGCCTGGGCGCGCGACGGCCTTTTCCCCAAAGCGGTGGGCCACCTTCATCCCAAGTTCAAGAGCCCGGATGTGGCCATACTGATAGTGCTAATTATGGAGGTCGTGGGCATATGCCTGGCGCAGACAATCGATAAGTATGCGCTGGCGGCCGTGCTATCCCTGGCGATAATACAGATCGTGCTGGCGTGGTGTGTGCTGCGCATACCCAAAAAACTGCCCGACCTGTACAAAAAGGCCATCATCAAATTCAACGGTTTCTGGCGCTGGTTCACCTTCATTGGGACCCTTCTAACTTCCGGATTTATATTCCTGATGGGTGTCCTGCTTGACATGATGGATAAACAGGGCAACCCCACACAGGTTCCCTGGGTCGTCCTGGTTTTTGTAGGTGTACTGTTAATCGGCCTCATCTGGTACATAGTCCGCAAAGCCTACCTCAAGAGCAAGGGCATAGACCTCGATGCCAACCTGAACAAGATTGCCGATGCCACCCTGGCTGAGGCGGAAGAGAAACTCTCGATATCATAAACGGGGAGAGCCTGTTTATGGAAATACAGTAATTGAATATTTGCTGACCGGGGCCGTATCTCCTCTCGGGAGGGATGGCCCCGGCAGCAGTATCTATTTTGATTAGAAAACCCGGCCCGGCTGGGCTATGTTATCAATCTGCCGGGCATTAAATATTGTTAATAAATAATCAAACTCAGAGGAGGATTACTATGGCATCAGCATTGGACGGTATAAAGGTTGTAGAGCTCTCCACCTGGTTCGCGGGTCCTACCTGCGGCATGTGGATGGGAGAACATGGGGCGGACGTGATCAGAGTGGAG
This sequence comes from Chloroflexota bacterium, assembly GCA_026389715.1. Classification (GTDB taxonomy): domain Bacteria; phylum Chloroflexota; class Dehalococcoidia; order GIF9; family UBA5629; genus CAIMUM01. The sequence goes on along the minus strand of JAPLHK010000114.1, from coordinate 16,505 downwards.
CCTGTCGAAGGCGACCCGCTGCGCGCAATCTATTCATCCGGCGTGCTCCCTGCCGAGCTCAACATCGGCTATAACTGGATGTGGGAGATGGCCAACCGCAGCAAGCGGTGCATAACGCTCGACCTCAAGCAGGAGGAGAGCCGGCAGATCATGCATAAAATGGTAGGCCAGGCCGATGTATTCCTGGCCAACCTGCGGCCTTCAACGCTCAAGAGGGCCAGGATGGATTACGATACACTCAGCAAGATCAACCCCCGGCTGGTTTACTGCAACATTACGGGATACGGCTCGAAGGGACCCGGCGCTGACTGGCAGGCCTTCGATGAGACTGCCTTCTGGACGCGCTCCGGCATCATGTCCACCATGGGAGAGCCGGGCACGCCGGCCGTGCCGCTGCGAGGCGCCATGGGAGACAATACGACGGGCATATTTGCGCTCAGCGCCATTACCCTGGCCCTCTATTCGAGGGAAAAGACAGGCAAGGGGCAGCTTGTGGAGTGCTCGCTTTATGGCAACGGCATGTGGGTGGCCGGCATCGACGTGCAGGGCGCACTTGTTTACAACATGGAACTGGGCAGGCAATCGCGGTTAACCCAGGGCAACCCGCTTTACACCACCTACGCTGCCAAAGACGACAAGTGGTTCATGTTCCAGATGCTGCAGACGGACCGCTTCTGGCCGGGAGTTTGCCAGGCTGTCGGTAAGCCTGACTGGGAATCTAAGTATCCTACGCACGCCGACAGGTGCAAGAACAGCGCAGCTTTAATCAAGCTGCTGGACGCTGAGTTCGCCAGGCAGCCGCGCGAGTACTGGGCGCCGAGATTTGACGAGAATGGGCTGATCTGGGCCCCCGCGCAAACGCCGACCGAGGTCATCAGGGACCCGGTGGCGCTGGAGAACGGTTACATCATCGAGTACGAACACTTCAACTACGGCAAGCTTAAGGGCATACGTTGCCCCATCCAGCTCAAGGGCACACCGGAACGGACGCCCTTCGGCGCGCCGGAATTCGGACAGCATACCGAGGAAGTGCTGCTCGAGTTGGGCTATAGCTGGGAGGATATCGGCAGCTTCAAGGAAAGGAAGGTCATATTATAATATTCGTAAACGTAGGGGCGGGTTTTCAAACCCGCCCGGCGCAGGCGCACCTGAAGGTACGCCCCTGCGTATGCGAAAAAGATAGATTAATAACACGCAAGCGTGCGAAAAGGAGTCATTAAATGTCGATTCTCATATACGAGAAAAAAGACCATATCGCGTATATTACACTCAACCGGCCCCCGCTCAACACCATGAGCGTCGAACTCAGCCGGCAGCTCATCAAGGCACTGCATGATTACGATGCGGACAACGACCTGTATGCAGGTATAATCACGGGCACCGGCGACAGGTCGTTCTGCGCGGGCGCCGACCTGACCGACCCGGAACATATCGAGGCAGGGGTTAACTGGGAGGCCGATTACGATTGGCAGTTGGCCAACATCAAGAAGCCGCTTATCGCGGCGGTAAACGGCTACTGCCTGGGCGCCGGCTTCACGCTGGCGTTGTGCTGCGATATCAGGATAGCTTCTGAAAAGGCTTCGCTCGGCACACCCGACCAGAAGCTCAACACGGTGGATGCCTACGCGTCCATCATGCTTTCGCGCATGATACCGGCCTCGACGGCCATGGAGGTTCTGATGACCGGCGACCGCCTTAGCGCCCAGGAAGCTTACCGTATAGGGCTGGTCAGCCGCCTGGTCCCACCAGCGGAGCTGATACCGGCAGCCGAGGCTATTGCCAAAAAGATATGCAACAACGGCCCGGTAGCCTTGTGGGCCTGTAAAGAGCTGAACAGGCGGACCCGCTACATGTCACTGGATGACAGCCTGAGCCTGTTCAAATCCATCACCGGGCCCATACTCAAAATGGATGATACGCGAGAGGGCATCACCGCCTTTTTTGAGAAGCGCCCGCCCGTTTGGAAGTTGAAGTAACAATAAGGAGATAAGAGCATGCAATTTGAGACTGTAATTTATGAGAAAGTGGACGACATTGCCATTATCAGGCTGAACCGGCCCAAGGTGCTCAACGCCATCAACGTCCAGCTTACCAGGGATTTCCACCAGGCGCTGGCGGAAGCAGCGCTGGACGCAGCCGTAAAAGGACTGATTATCAAGGGCGAAGGACGGGCTTTCTGCGCCGGTGACGACCTGTCGGAGAGCCCCCAGAATATGAATGTCGAGGACATCCTCCGGCACGTAGAAGTGCTGCAGGATACTACCCGCATCATGCTCAACATGGAGAAACCCGTCATCGCCGCCGTGCACGGCTACGCTCTGGGCGCCGGCTGCGAGTGGGCGATGAGCGCCGACATACGTATCGCCGCCGAGGGGACCAAGTTCGGGTTCCCTGAAACCAATGTGGGGGCAGGGATAACCAACTGCGGAACAAAGCTGCTGCCGCTGCTGATCGGCATCGGGCGGGCTAAGTGGATGGCTTTCACCAACGAGCGCATCGACGCCGTTAAAGCGGAGCAGTGGGGCCTGGTCAACTTCGTTGTTCCTGCCGACAAGCTGGACGAGACGGCCATGGCGATGGTAAAAAAGATAACCGCCAACTCATCGCTGTCCATCAAGTTCACCAAGAGGCAGATGAATTTCGGCGTATACCAGGACTATGAGCAGCAGTTCGAACTGGAGGCGCACGATGTTGACCGGTATGGAGGCATCCATGAGGGCCAAGGCCGCGCTCGACAGGACCAAGAAAAAGTAATAGTAGGAGCTATAGAGATGATTATAGATTTTCGCGTGACGGTACCTGTAAGGGAGTGGGTTGGCGACGTTGAAGAAGCCAAACGTTTATTCCTGAACAGCTTTATGAGGGGCTATGCGGAGTCTGCCTATGAAGTATCCGCCATGTATGATGTGACCGCTGAGAGCATGGTCAAGGCCATGGACGCTGCCGGCGTCACGCATGCCGTTCTGCAGGCGGAATGGGCGCTCGGTGATTACAGGAAGTTGAATGATGCTACTTACCGGATCGCCAAGAAATATCCCAAGAAGTTCCCGCGGTATTACCTGACCGTCAATGCCCTGGAAGATGATGATATGGTCAAGGTAGTAGAGCGGGAGGTCAGGGAGCGGGGCTTCAGCGGCGTCAACTTCCAGACCTGGGCGCAGCGCATGTATCCCAATGACAGGAGGTTGTACCCGGTATATGCCAAGTGCCAGGAGCTGGGCATACCTGTGACCATACATTCTTCAATCAATTTCACCATCGACCGCAGCATCGATTTCAGCCGGCCCATATATATCGACCATGTAGCCTGTGATTTCCCGGACCTGAAGATCGTGGGTAATCACGGCGGCTGGCCCTGGGTATCCGAGATGGTAGCTGTGGCCTGGAAGCACAAGAATGTCTATATCGAGATAGGCGCGGTAGCGCCCAAGTACATCGGCACGCCCGGCACCGGCTGGGACCCGCTTATGATATACGGCAACAGCCTGCTGCAGGACAGGGTACTCTTTGCTACCGATGACATGATACCCTGGCAGCGCTGTATCGATGAGCTAAAAGCCCTGCCGCTCAAGGACAAGGTCAAAGAGAAGTGGTTGGGGCTCAACGCGGCCAGGCTGCTGGGACTATAAAAAGGGCACAGGAGGGAAAATGGACTACCCGCTGAAAGGCTTAAAAGTAGTAGAGGTATCAACCTGGGCGGCAGGGCCCAGTTGCGGCATGTGGATGGGGGAATGGGGCGCCGACGTCATCAGGGTGGAACCGATCGAAGGCGACCCGGCCCGCATGCTGATACAGTCGGGGAACGCCCCGGTTACCGAGTTCAACTGGTTCTGGGAGCTGGTCAACCGCAGCAAGCGCATCATTGCCCTGGATCTGAAAAAAGGCGAGAGCAAAAAGATCGTCCATAAACTGGTCGAGAAAGCAGATATATTTATTGCGAATCTCAGGCCGGGCACTTTAAAAAGAGCAAACCTGGATTATGAGACACTGAGCAAGATAAATCCCAGGCTGATATACGGGCAGATCACCGGGTTCGGTCCCAAAGGTCCGGGCACGGAATGGCCGGCCTTCGACAGCCTTGCCTACTGGGCCAGGGCAGGCATAGAGGCCCGCCTGGGGGAACCGGGTACGCCGTCGGTTCAGGAGCTGGGTTCCATGGGTGATCACACCACGGGCATGTTCGCCTTCGGCGGCATCATGCTCGCCCTGTACAACCGGGAGAAAACCGGTATCGGCCAGCGGGTGGATGTTTCCCTGCTTGGGACCGGCATATGGGTTAATGGTGTGGACATCCAGGTGGTCATGACCTACAACATGGAATACCCCAGGGAGTCCAGGAAATCCATGACCAACGCCTTCGGCAACAGCTACGAGTGCAAGGACGGCAAGTGGTTCCATTTCGAAATGCTGCAGAGCGACAAGTACTGGCCGGCTATCTGCCGGGTGCTGGGCAGGCCTGACTTTGAGACGGATGACAGGTTCTCCAGCCACGGGCGCAGGATGAAGAACAGCGTGGAACTCATCGCCGAGCTGGATAAAATATTTATCACCAAGACCAGGGATGAATGGGGGCCACTGTTTACGGAAGCTCAGATGGCCTGGGGGCCGGCGCAAACAGCGCTCGAGGCGACGAAAGACCCCTGCGTTCTGGCAAACAACTACATCATTGAATACGAGCATCCGATTCATGGCAAAGTCAGGGGCATAGGCTGCCCGATACAGCTCAACAAGTCGCCGTATAAGACACCTACCTGTGCGCCGGAGTATAGCCAGCACACCGAGGAGATACTCCAGGAGCTTGGTTACAGCTGGGAGGACATATCCAGGTTTAAGAATGAGAAGGTGATCCCTTGACGACACCAATAAGTGAGGAAGGTTAATTGGCGATTACTTCGCAAATGGCAGGCTGATGCAGTAACCTGTGACACTGACTTTCCGGAGATAAAGAATGGACAGGCGGTCTTTGCAAACACGCTGAAGAGATACTAAAATTATTGCCTGGAGGTATTTAACAATGGCAAACCAGATTGGCAAGAAATATTCCTGCAGTAAGTGCGGTTCCGAGTTCATCGTGACCAAGGGTGGCAATGGCCAGCTTGTATGCTGCGGCCAGCCGATGGAACAGAAGAAGTAAAGAGATCAACCTTTAAGGGAGAGAAAATATGGCAAACCAGCTTGGTAAGAGATTTAAGTGTGAAGTATGCGGCACCGAGGTGCTCTGCACCAAGGCCGGTGCGGGCGTTGTCGTCTGTTGCGGCAAAGAAATGGAGCTGCAGAAACCCAAGGCTTTACCCTCGTCCGACTAATAATATACCAGCGTTACTGTGAGTCCTATTTTACCCCGTCATTGCGGGCTTAAATGGAACGTTGATTCACTTCTCCCTCAATGACATAATTAGGACACGATGTCCTTTTCCTCTGCATATTCTGCGCCGTTGGCCGGAGTGCGCATCATCGACCTGGCCGGTGGAGCGGCCGCGTTTTGCTCTAAGCTGCTGGCAGACCTGGGAGCCGATGTCATCAAGGTCGAGCCACCGGGGGGCTGCCCCTCCAGGCAGGCAGGCCCTTTTGTAAATGATCAGAAAGGCGCGGATAGTAGCCTTTCATTCTGGTATCACAATTCAGGGAAATCCAGCGTTGCGCTGGACCTGGAGAACGAGCCCGACAGGCAAAAATTCATCCGTTTGGCCGCATCCAGCCACGCGTTAGTCGAGTCCTTCCGGCCGGGCTACCTTGAGAGCATCGGCCTGGGTTACGGCGGGCTTTGCGCGGTCAACCCCGGCCTGGTGGTGGCGTCGGTGACCGGCTTCGGCCAATCCGGGCCTTATTCGCAATACAAATCCTCCTCGCTCATCGCCGCAGCTTGCGGCGGGCAGATGCATGTCTGCGGACGCCCGGGCAGGCCGCCGCTCAAACCTTACGGTGAACAACCCTATTACCTGGCCTCGCTTTTCGCCGCCTGCGGTATATTGCTGGCTCTGCGCCGGAAAGAAATGACAGGCCTGGGACAACATATCGATATCTCCCTGCAGGAAGCCACAGCGGCTGCCCTTGAGCATGTGCTTGTGCAGTATTTTTACGACAAGACAGTGCCGGGCAGGCAGGGCAGCCTGCAGTGGAATGGCGCGTCCGACATCTTTCCCTGCCGCGATGGCCACGTGCTGCTGACCCTCAACCGTGAGTGGGATACGCTGGTTGAACTGCTCGGTAGCAAGGACATGGCCGCCGGCCTGGCGCACCCGGCCTGGCGCGACGCGGACTTTCGCAGTCAGCATACCGGCGACATACAGAAGGCCATAAACTCATGGACCTGCATGCAGGATAGGGAGGAGATTTTCCGGCTGGGACAGGACATGCGCTTCCCCTGGGCGGTGGTCTACTCGATACGCGATGTGATGGATAATGAGCAGCTCAAGGAGCGCGGCTATTTTATAAATGCAGAGCACCTGTTGAAGCCGGGGGGGTTTCGGGTTCCGCGGCCGGTCATCGATTTTGCGGAGGCATCCGGATATGAATGGAAGCCGGCCCCGGTTGCCGGCGAACATAATGGCAGACTTGCAGAGTTGATGGAAAGTTCGGGCGCAGCTTCCGGTACGCCCCTACGAAATCAAAAATGTCATTGCGAGGAGCAAAGCGACGAAGCAATCTGTAGGGGCGGGTTTTTAAACCCGCCCGAGAATGCGGGCGCAGCTTCCGGTACGCCCCTACAGGGTATTAGGGTGCTGGATTTCACCTGGATGCTGGCCGGTCCCTATGCCACCCGCCTGCTGGCCGACTTCGGCGCCGAGGTCATCAAGGTGCAGTCGAAGCTCACCGCCACGGGCGCCGAGCAGAATGACGCGGGCTACTTCGCCAGCTGGAACCGCAACAAGCTGGGCATCACGCTGGATTTGAGCAGGGCCGAGGCCCGGCAACTTGCGCTTGAACTTGTCAGCAAATGCGACCTGGTCATGGAGAATTTCACGCCGCGCGTGATGGAAGGCTGGGGGCTGGGCTACCATGATTTGAAGTTGGTCAAACCCGATATCGTGATGATCAGCCTCTCCGGTTTCGGCCACAGCGGCCCGTGGCGCAACTATGCCGCGCTGGGCACAACCGTACAGGCAACCTCCGGCATCACGCATCTGACCTCCTACAATGACGGCCGGCCAGACGGCATCGGCTTTGCCTATGCCGACCACATTTCAGGCCTTTATGCGGCGCTGGCGGCCCTCGCGGCGCTGAGACGCAGGGATTGCCATGGGCAGGGCGCATACGTCGATATTTCAGAGCTCGAGGCCGCCTGCAGCACGCTGGGCCCGGCGCTGCTGGACTATTCCGTTAACGGCCGCGCGGCGGCGCCTGCGGGAAATAAGGCGGAATGGGGGCAGGCTATCCCACACGGCTGCTACCGCTGCAAAGGTGAGGACCGCTGGTGCGTTATCGCTGTCTTCTCGGAGGAGGAGTGGCAATCTCTCTGCCATGTCATGGGGCAGCCCCAACTGGCGCGACAGGAGAAGTTCTCCTCCGCCCGGTTGCGCCTTGAGAACGCGGATGAGCTGGATACACTGATTGAAACCTGGACCGTAAATTACACATCCCGGGAGGTGATGGACATGCTGCAGTCCGCCGGCGTGCCGGCAGCGGCTGTCAACAATGCTCAAGACCTGGCGGACGATCCGCAGTTGAGTGGCCGAGGCTTTTTCGTAGAACTGGAGCACCCCGTCCTGGGCTTAACCAGGGCGGACGGTAACCCTATCAGGATGAGCGCGGCCCCTGCGTTGTACCATAAGGCGGCGCCCCTGCTGGGCGCGGACAACCGGCGCGTTTTCATAGATATACTGGGTATGGAAGAAGATAAATTCGGGTCTTACCTTGAAGATGGGATAATAGGTTAAATCGCTTCGCTGTACACCACTTCGCCGTCAAGCACGGTCATCTCTACCTTGAGGTTTTTCAGCTCGTGGGGACTGACCTGCAGAGGATCTCCGTTCAATACCACCAGGTCGGCCCATTTGCCCTTCGCTATGCTGCCGGTTTGCTTCTCGCGGAAGCACGAGTACGCGGCATTAATCGTATAAAGCTTCAGCGCATCCAGTGCGGAGATAGCCTGGCCGGGCGTGACCGCCTGTCCCGTCCCGGCGCGGCGCGTGACGGCCGCGTAAATGCCTTTTAGCGGGTCCGGGTTGGCAACCGGCGCGTCCGAGCCTGCCGCCACCCTGACTCCCGTTTTCAGCATGGTATTGATGGCGTAGAGGTGCCTGAGCTGGTGCGGGGGTACCTCGGACAGGTACCTTTCCCCGCTGTAATAGATGAAGGCCGGATTGGTGACCACGCCTGCGCCCATCATAGCCAGCCTGCGCGCCATGGCGGGCGTGCAGACCGAGCAGTGCTCCAGGCGGTGGCGGTGTCCTTTGCCCGGGCGCTCTTTTAAAGCATACTCAAGGGCGGTAACCGCGGCCCCGACGGTAGTTTCTTCCACGGCGTGCAGGGCTGCCTGCAGCCGGCGGCGGTGGATGCCCGCCGCCAGGCGGTTAAGTTCCTCCTGCCGCGGGTTAAGGCTGCCCCTCACATCGTCTATGATAATCTTGACGGCCCCGCTGCCCAATCCCGTCGCCTTATCGTAAAACGGCTGCTTGCCCTGTAGGCTGTCGAGTTCACCCGCGCCGAACATCATCACCACCCGCGGCGCGAAGCGTCCCTTCTTTTTCCAATCGATAAAGCGGTTCCAGCGCGCCATATCGTTGCCGGGCGATGCGTCCTGCAGCATGGTTATACCCAGACTGAGCAGGGTCCTGCCCGCCCTTGTTATAGCGGTGTCCATCTCTTCGTCGCCGGCCGGGGTTATCCTTTGCGACAGGTAGCCGGCCATGCCGTAGAGCAGCCCGCTGGGCTCGCCGGTGCCCAGGTCCCGCTCGATCATGCCTCCCGGGGGTTCCTCGCTCTCGTTGCCAACGCCCGCCAGTTGCAGGGCCAGGCTGTTGAGCACGTGCGCATGTCCGCTGCGGTGTGTGAGCTTGACCGGGTGGGCCGCCGTTGCCCTGTCCAGATCATGCCGCGTGGGATGGCGTTTCTCCTCCAGGTAGTACTCGTTGTAGCCGGCGCATCTTATCCAGCTTCCCGCCGGCAGGGCGGATGCCGCTTCCTTTATCACGCCGATGATATCTTCGATGGAGTGCATCGAGGCCGGGCCGGCATCGATGTTGAGCAGGCTTTCGGCATAGGCGGGAATATGGCAGTGGGCGTCGTGGAAAGCAGGGATGACGGTTTTACCCGCGCAGTCGATGATACGGGCACCCGGTCCGGTTGAGGCGGGGTTGATGTCACGTCCGCTGACCTTTAAAATGCGCCCGCCCTGTATATAAATAGTGCGGGCCCGCGGGCGGCGCGGTTCCAGCGTTATCACGCCGGCGTTGCGCAGCACCAGGCCGGCCTTAGGGTTGACCATCACGTATCCTCTGGAAATAGGCGTTCAGGCCCGCGTAAAAAGTACGTGCATTATCGTCCAGGTCCGGCGGCGGCATAAGTTCGGCTTCGTCCGGGTAGTATATTTCCTCTTCGCCTATAGGCAGCACGGGCAGAGCGGTGTCCGACTCTCCGTCCCAGCTTGCCGTGAATGGCAGGCCGATGCTGCCCAGGGGCGGGTCGATGGTGGCGTCCACCAGCACGTAGCGGCCGTTCAGTTCTACCTTGCAGGCCAGGTGGTTGACTGGCGCCATCTGCTGTGCCAGTTTCCACAGCGTAGGCGGGTAGAGCTCCTCGAACTCCGCCCAGCGGTAGGGGTAGACAACATATAGCACCTCCAACCCCAGCCTGCGGTACATCTCGCACATCAGCAGGTGCTTGGGAGTGCAGGAGCCCATGTTGAGTTCCAGTATGCGCAGGTAATCCATGGGGTTGTTAAGCTCAGGCAGCACGCCGTAGGGTATATCGCGTATTTTTTCGAAGACTGCTATCATCGCTGCCTTCCCTCTTTTCCCCGCCGTCCACATTCGCAGCGTGCTCCCTACGATGTCTTCTGATGGTATAGGTTCGATCACTTTATTGCTTGCCGGCTGCATTCTACAACGCACGCTACATGAACACGTTATTGAAGGTTATAACCAGCGCAACAATTACAATAACCAGGGCGATGGCGTAGCCGGCAAAGAGTCCCAGGCCAAAAGCCGTCCACAGCCCCTGTACCCTGGTGAATTGCTCTACGCTCTCCCACTTCTTATTTTTCCAGGCCCACCCGCTGCCCCTGGCCCCCAGGACAAATGCCATAACCAGGTCTACCACGGGGATAAGGCCTAACAGGGCAATATAGGTTTTGTTTCCCAGGCCCCAGATCCAGGTCATAAAAAAAGCGCCCCAGTTCCATTTCTTAACTGCTGCTGCGTTATTTTCTGTGTTCATATTGATTCCTCCTCAAAATTCGTTAAATCGTTTACCACTTCTTCCACTGCCATGAATCTACCTGATCAAGCGGATAAATCGGTCTGGTGATATTGTTATACTTGATCGAAAACACATCGATATTGGTGGTGCCCGGGCTGACCACGTTGAAGGTCTTGCGGTTATACTCCAGGAACCTGTAGCGGAAAGGAAAGAGATTCTTAGATATGACGATGTCAGCTTTCCACAAGTCCAATCCGAGGCTGATGAAGAAGTCAGGAGAAAACGTGGGGTCGGCAAACTCGGTTAAGATCAGGTGCACCCCCTGGTTTTTAAGCACAATCGCCCTGCCGGTATACCTGACTGCATCGCGGTAATCCCCTTTGAAAATAACCTCCCCGGTAAATGTATAGGGCTGGTTGTATATCTTATCCAGTTTGCCGCCGACCGATAGTGTAACCGTTTGATTTAGCTGCACGTCCCAGAGTTGATTCACTGCTTCACTATCCCTGAGCGAAATATAGGATACGAGGTCGGGACCTTCTTCCACAAGCGCCTTGAGTATCCAGGTGCTTTCACCCGGGGCGCCGGCGCCAACCGTATCCGACAGGTCACAGAACATGGTTGTCCCCGTTAACCTTTCCAACCAGGCATCACGGGCGGCCTTGACGGCTTCGGAGGGTGAATATAGTTTTTGTGTCATCTTGTAATCACGTACCGACCAGTCAAGGTCGGCGATTTCATCCGCCAGTTTATCCGCCAGCGCTTTATTGTTATCCGTTACAGCTACAGTGCTCCACCCCAGTTCAGGTTCATCCAGCCACATCTGTACCGTGAAGTTCGATACGCTGAGGACACCGGGTATTTTTTCCATTTCCTTCATGCGGTTAAAAACGCTGTCCATCGGCGGGAGGAAATCCATACACTGGCCTCCACCCCTTAAAAGCCTCATTTTATTGACCGTCATGACCGGGTGAATCTCACCCTGGACGGTCTTTACCAGGATTTTACCGGCGGAATAGCCGGTGGCGAAGAAATCGCGGTGCGGATTCGTCTTATAACCCACTATAAATGTGGCCAGCTTGGCTTTTTTCTCCGTCATATTGGCGTGCAGGTCGTAGGAAGTGGCTATGGGCAGGCTCGGCCCGTATTCATCCCTGATGGCCTGCAACAGGTCGCCTTCCGGGTCGTAAAGGCCTTCAACTCCCATGGCGCCGTGCAGTGAAAGATAGATACCATCCAGCTTCTTAATACCCCGCAACCCCTCGAGGGCCTCTCTTTTAAATCGAGCATATACCTCTTTTTCAACGGGACCGCCGGATATCGCCCTGGCACTCATAATCGGGACGACGGTTATCTTGCCAGCCCCGAAATCTTTAACGGCGGTCAGAAAACCTGCCACCATATATTTATCTTTTAGGGCAGCCGCGATCATATCCTGGCCGTAATGAAGATCAAAAGCAGTCAGAGTGGTCTTAACTGGCGAGATCACATCCGTTTCCTGCATTATTTCGATCGCAGCAATAGTCTTCCCGGTCAGTGGGGACGGAGCGGCGCTTTTATTAGAGGTATCTGCTGGCTGGCTGCAACCTACGGGAAGGAGAATAGCCAGTATTAAAACAAATCCAAGAAACTTCTTACACACTGTCAGGCCTCCTTTATGCAACTGAGTTATCAGAGGGGATTTACCTGGTCTGGATAATATCCCTTTGATATAGGGCTGTCAACGGCCGGCGAGCCCACGAGAATTGAAATAAGTAATCCCGGCTGAATTTTAGTAGAATAGAAAGTGGTAGTTGCCCTGAGAGCCACCATCTTACGCAGAAAACGGAGGATAATTGTGAAAAATAATCACGTTTTGGTAACGATATTCCTGTTGATGACAGCGCTATTGATACCGGGGTGCGGTATTGCAGATAACGCAGGCAAAGCAAAGGCTGGCGATACCGTCCAGGTAAACTATACCGGCAAACTTGCTGACGGGACTGTATTTGACTCCTCGATCGGGAAGCAGCCGCTGGAGGTTGTTCTGGGTAAGGGCCAGGTAATCCCGGGTTTTGAGAAAGCTATACTGGGCATGAAAGTCGGCGATAATAAGACGGTTACTATTTCAGCAAATGACGCCTACGGGCCTTCCCACCCTGAATTGATATTTGCAGTGCCAAAGGAAAATCTGCCCGCCGGTACAGTCCCGCAGGTCGGGCAGCAGTTGCGGGGAACTAAAGCCGACGGGTCAACCATGGTTGCAACCATCACGAAAATATCCGATAAGACTGTTACCCTGGACGCCAATGTCCCTTTAGCCGGCAAAGACCTGACGTTTGAAATCGGGCTGGTAAAAATACTGCCGGTCCCCTGAAGCGGTTTTGACACGGCATCTGCCTCAACATAGAATGAATTTATCAGTTGTATCCCGATGTATCCGGATGATGGACATTCTTATATGAAATTTATTCACTGCCTGTTTGCGTTTCTGCTGGCCGCGACCTTGCTGCTTAACTGGCAATGTCAGTTTAAACCGGAGCAACTGCCGGACGAAGTGACCCTGCAGCTGAAAGGCGTACACCAGGCAGAGTTCGCCGGCTTCTACATAGCCCAGGAGAAAGGCTATTATTCCCAGGAAAATATCAGGGTGACCTTCCTCGAGGGAGAAAAGGACCTGGCTATCGTACAGCGGGTCGTTTACGGGCCGGCGGAATTCGGTGTGATAGCTCCGGAATCCATCCTGACGGCGCGCAGCCAGGGGCAACCGGTCACCGCTATTGCCGCTATCTACCGGCAGAGCCCGGTAGTATACGTGGCGCTATCTGACTCAGGTATAAAGAGACCCCAGGATTTCCTGGGAACCACAATAGCAACATTAGACGCGAGCGGATCGCAGCAGGATCTCCAGTTACAGTTCTTTATCATGATGAAAAGGCTGGGGCTGGATATATCAAAGATGAAACTTATCGCCTGGGACCCTATCTATACAACATTTTATGATGGGGAGGCGGCCGTCACATCCTGTTATTCAAGCGTAGGCCTTATCGAGATGAGGCAAAAGGGGTTAAAACTCAACCTTATCTGGCCCAGCGACTACGGCGCTTACTTTTATTCAGACATGGTGGTAACCGGGGACAGTTTGATAAAGGGGAACCCGGGTCTGGTTACCCGCTTCCTGCGCGCCACGCTAAGGGGCTGGCAGGATGCCATCGAGGACTATCAGCAGGCGGTTCCCGTGATCCTGAAATATGCCCGGGACAAGGACCCGCAGCTACAGGCCGCGATGATGGAAGCCCAGTTGCCGCTGGTCCATACCGGTGAGGACCACATAGGCTGGATGAAGGTGGAAGACTGGCAGGCTATGTATAAGCTGTTGAAGGACTATGACCTGCTGGCCAGGCCGTTCGACGTTGACCAATCGTACACCATGCAGTTCCTGCAAGAGATTTACGGGAGTGCGGCCAGGTGAAGCTACGGTCAAGGATAACCCTGCTATTCGCCTTGCTGGCGATCGTGCCGGTCATCATCGTGGGTTTTCTGGCCTACTACACCGGGCGCCAGTCCATTGAGAACGTTGAAATCAACCACCTTGTTTCCACCAACCTCATGAAAAGCAGCGAACTGACAAGGTGGATAGAAGGCAATCAGCTGAGAATAGAGGAGCTGGCCCAGCGTCCCCTGGTAGTACAGAACTCGGCACTAATGGCAACATCCGACCCTGCCGGCCCGGCCTATGACAACGCCCGCCTGGACCTCGAGAACGACCATCTCAGGCCACGCATTACGCCTACCGGGGGCTTCATCGAGATATCGGTAATTAGCCCCGACAGTGGCATCGTGCTGGCTTCCAGTGATGACACTCAGGAGGGGAAATACCACTCTAACCAGCGTTTTTATCTGGAAGGGAAAACACATACCTACACACAGGGGGTATTTTACTCACTTCCCTTACAGCAGACGACTATGGTTGTGAGCACTCCGGTTAAAGACAGGCAAGGGAAGCTCGTTGCTGTCCTGGCCGGACGCCTTGACCTGAGCGACCTCTCTCTAATTATGTCCGCGCAGAGCGGACTCAGGTTGACAGAGAAAACTTACCTGGTGAACAAATCAAATTTCTTCGTCACCGAACCGAGCTCCGGCGGCGGGTACGCCCTCAAGAAAACCGTACGGACCGAGGGCGTCCAGGCCGGCCTGTCGGGTAGCGATGGGGTCGGTTTCTATGAGGATTACCTTAAGGTCCCCGTCATCGGCGCCTATAAGTGGCTGCCCCAATATAACATGTGTTTGATTACAGAGGTGGACCAGGCCGAGGCGTATTCCCGGATTGATTCCATGGCCGCAACCATGATTACCATTGTCTCGCTGCTGGCACTGATTGTGGTGGCGGCCAGTTTCTTGTTGGCCCGCACTATCACCCAGCCGTTAGCCCGGTTGGTCGCCGGCGCTGCTGCGATAGGCCGAGGCAATCTTGACCAGAGAGTCGGCACCGCGGCCAAAGATGAGATCGGTGAACTGTCCAGGGCGTTTGACCGCATGGCGATGGAGCTCAAGGAAACCACGGTTTCCTTGGATGAACTCGAACAGCGCATCCGTGAACGTACCGCTCAGCTTGAAGCGGCCAACAGGGAACTGGAAGCCTTCAGCTATTCCGTATCGCACGACCTTCGTGCCCCGCTGCGGGCCATCGACGGTTACACGCGCATACTGCAGGAGGAATACGAGCAGCTTCTGGATACAGAGGGTAAAAGGGTCTGCTCGGTTATATCCGAGAGCGCGCGTAAAATGAGTGGTCTGATCGATGATCTCCTGGCGTTTTCCCGCCTGGGCCGGTCTGCCATAAACCCGGGCAAATTGGATATGGAAGCGCTGGCCAACTCGGTTTTCCAGGATTTGACCACGGCGCAAAGCAGAAAGCGCATCGATTTCCAGGTGGATGCAGCGCCTCCCGTAATGGGTGACCTGTCGCTGTTGCGGCAGGTGTGGGTGAATCTCATCTCCAACGCTATAAAGTTTTCCTCCCGGCGGAGACGCGCTGTCATCAGGGTGCACGGCGAAAATACTGAGGGCGAGGTTGTCTACTCGGTGCAGGATAACGGCGTGGGGTTTGATATGCAGTACGCCGATAAGCTCTTCGGCGTATTCCAGCGGCTGCACAGCGTCAGGGAATTTGAAGGAAACGGCGTAGGCCTGGCCCTGGTCCAGCGGGTGATCCACCGACATGGGGGCCGTGTTTGGGCTGAAGGCCAAATTGGCAAAGGCGCGACTTTTTATTTTTCGCTTCCGCGCCAAGGAGTGATATGATGAAAGATATGTTTGCCGTAGATGTATTACTGGTCGAGGATAACCTCCAGGATGCAGAACTTACCATCAGGTCACTCAAGAAGCACAAGCTGGCCAATAATGTCATAGTGGTCGAGGACGGTGCGGAAGCGCTTGATTTTATCTTCTGCAAAGGCAAATATGCTGAGCGGGACATTAAGCATCCACCCAGGGTTATTTTTTTAGATTTGAAGCTGCCCTTGGTCAGCGGACTGGAAGTTTTGCGGGCAATTAAACAGGACACCCGTACCAAATCAATCCCGGTGGTGGTGGTGACGTCCTCACGCGAGGACCCGGATGTCAGTGCCGCCTATGAACTGGGCGCCAATAGCTATGTGGTAAAACCGGTGGATTTTGAATCCTTCACGGATTCCATTGGCAAGCTTGGCCTTTACTGGCTGATAATCAATCAGCCGCCAAAGTGAGCATGTAAATAATGATGGTAACGTCACGGGCAGGACAACGAGATGAGTGAGACAATCAAGATACTGATGTTGGAAGATGCACCCGCTGACGCAGAGATATGCGAGCGGGAGGTGCGCAAGGCGCTGGGATCATGCCGGTTCCAGGTGGTGGAAACACGCCAGCAATACATGTCAGCGCTGAGCGAGTTCCGACCCGATGTCATACTCAGTGACTACAGCATGCCTGGCTTCGACGGGATGTCCGCGCTAAAACTGGCGCTGGAATATTCGCCCGAAATACCCTTTATCATTGTTACCGGTTCGGTTAGTGAAGACGTAGCCGCCGGATGTATGAAAGCCGGCGCATGGGATTACATTATTAAAGAACATATTAAACGATTGGGGCCGGCGGTCGTGAATGCCATGGAAAAGAGGCAGACA
>JAPLHK010000040.1:11526-20426 GCA_026389715.1 Chloroflexota bacterium | reverse complement strand
CAGGCTCTGCAGCTCCTTGACCAGAACCTTGAATGATTCGGGTACGCCCGACTGCAGCACATCTTCGCCTTTTACCAGCGCCTCGTAGGCCTTAGCCCTCCCCTGGACATCGTCCGACTTGACCGTCAGCAGTTCCTGCAGCGTGTGGCTGGCGCCATAAGCCTCAAGCGCCCAGACTTCCATCTCACCGAAACGCTGACCGCCAAACTGTGCCTTACCACCCAGCGGCTGTTGTGTAATTAAAGAATAAGGCCCTGTCGACCTGGCGTGTACCTTATCGTCAACAAGGTGGATGAGCTTCATCATATAGATGACACCGACGGTAACCGGCTGGTCGAAAAGCTCGCCGGTCCTGCCGTCACGCAACTGTATCTTGCCGAATACCGGTGGAACAACCTTTTTCTCAAGGTAAACCTTCTCAACTATAGCATCGAGGTCCTCGTTGCTTATATTGCGGTCGACAGCCTGCATACCAATGGCTTTTTCTTTCTCCAGCCACAGTATAAGGCTTGCCCTGCGCGCTTCGCCACGGTATTTGCCGCTCTCATCGAATACTTTCTCCGCATTAATAACATGCTCGCCAAGCCATTCCTTTACCTTCGCCAGGCCCCCGCTGTCCAGCCTGTCCTGGTTGATGACACCCTCCTGCTTGGCTTTCAGCACAATCCAGGCCTTGCCCAGGGCATCCTCAACGGCAACCGTATCCGCACCGTCAAAGATGGGATTGATAACTTTCTCGCCGAAAATATCAGCCGCCAAACCGAGGTGTGTTTCAAGTATCTGTCCAATATTCATGCGCGAGGGCACGCCGATGGGATTGAGCACTATATCTACAGGCCTGCCGTCCGGCAGGAAAGGCATATCTTCCTCAGGCAAAATAATCGAGATAACACCCTTATTACCATGGCGTCCCGCCATTTTATCGCCGACGGAAATTTTACGGCGTTGCGCTATCCACACCCTGACCAACCGGAGCACGTTGGCCGGCAGATCGTCACCTCTTTCTGCTATGAATTCTTTAACGGCAATCACCTTGCCACCCTCACCGTGAGGAACCGTCAGCGAGGTATCTTTTACCTCCCTGGCCTTTTCGCCGAAAATGGCGCGCAGCAGTTTCTCTTCGGCCGTCAACTCCGTCTCGCCCTTGGGTGTGATTTTTCCTACCAGGATGTCCTGGGGATGCACCTCGGCGCCAACCCTGATAACTCCATTCTCATCCAGGTCCCTCAGGTTTTCCTCACCCACGTTGGGGATATCCCTGGTGATTTCTTCTTTGCCAAGCTTGGTTTCACGCGCGTCGGTTTCATACCTTTCAATATGTATGGAGGTGAATTTGTCCTGTTTGACCAGGCGTTCGCTGATGATTATGGCATCCTCGAAGTTGTAACCCCTCCATGTCATAAAAGCACAAAGTACATTCTGACCCAGGGCAAGTTCACCATTCTGCGTAGCTGCGCCATCCGCTAGCACATCTCCCTGTTTGACCTTGTCTCCATGCGATACTACGGGACGCTGATTAATACACGTACCCTGGTTGGTGCGGTAGAACTTGGTCAGGGGATATTCATGTTTCCTGCCATCGCTCTTGATAACTACCCGCTGACTGTCCACTGCGGTCACTTCACCGTCTTCCGCGGCGTAAACAACCTGCCCGCTGTATTTCGCCACTTCTCTTTCCATACCTGTCCCTATCAACGGAGCTTCAGGCCTGATCAGCGGAACTCCCTGCCTCTGCATATTTGAGCCCATCAGCGCCCGGTTGGCATCATCATGCTCAAGGAAAGGAATCATCGCGGTCTGAACGCTGAAAACCTTCTTGGGTGAAACATCCATGTAGTCGATTTTCTCGGGCGGCTCTGTTACGTACTTGCCGGTGCGGATAGCGCCGACCCGCTCTTCCTGAAATTCATCACTGGCGTTGAGCGGCGCATTGGCCTGGGCAATACATTTATTGGTTTCCTTGTCGGCAGTAAAGTACTCGATTTCACCTGATACGTACGGGACAATCTTGATACTAGATTCTGCTAACGCAGATATCTTTTTGGCAAGAGACTCGTCAACAAGCGAATCGGCGTGCGCTACCAGCTTTTTTTTGCTGTCCAGCACATCCTGCCTGAGAGTCCTTCCTGCCAATTTTACAGACTTATTGCTGATTTCACGGTAAACCTTGCGGTAAGGTGTTTCGATAAAACCAAGATCATCAATCCTGGCATACGTAGCCAGGGAGCCTATCAAGCCGATATTGGGGCCCTCCGGGGTTTCGATGGGACATATCTTGCCATAATGGGAATGATGGACATCACGCACTTCAAATCCGGCGCGCTCACGGGAAAGGCCACCCGGCCCCATCGCCGAAAGCCTGCGTTTGTGTGTCAGCTCAGCCAGCGGGTTCGTCTGGTCCATAAATTGGGACAGCTGCGACCCGCCGAAAAACTCGCGCATTGCCGCAATTATGGGGCGGTTATTGATGAGATTGGTGGGCGTTGGATCATCGTTTTGAAAGCTCATCCTCTCTTTGATCGTCCGCTCCAGCCTAATCAATCCTACCCTGAACTGATTCTGAATAAGATGTCCGGTTGTCCTCACCCTGCGGTTGCCGAGGTGGTCGATATCATCAGGCAATACTGCTTCATTGTTTATCTGGATAATTTTACGGATGATTTCAACAAGATCGCGCGGTTTCAGCGCGCGCGACGTTACGTGGTATCCCTGCTCCTCGTACTCAAGCCGCTTGTTCAGCTTGAAGCGGCCTATCCTGCCAAGGTCGTAACGCCTGGGGTTAAAAAACATGTTGATGATCAGGCCTTTAGCGCTTTCCTCGTTGGGCGGTTCGCCCGGCCGTAACTTCTTATAAATATCGATCAGTGATTCTTTTTTGGTCCTGATGGTTTCAGGTTCCTTTTCCAGGGTTGACCGTATATATTGATGCTCACTGTTATTGTCATCAGCCTGGAAAAGGGCGGTTAAATCATCATCGGAATTGCATTGCAGGGCGTCTTCCGGTTCCCCTTCAGCGCTGATAGCGCGTAAAAGCGTGGTCACAGCGATCTTGCGCCTGCCGTCAATCTTGGCCCAGATCACACCCTTATTGGATGTTTCAAACTCGAGCCAGGCGCCGTGTTCAGGTATCAGCTTGGCATTGCATAACCTGCGTCCGCTGTCTTCGGTGGTTAGTGTAAAATACACACCCGGTGAACGGATCAACTGGTTGACCACAACCCTTTCCGCGCCACTGATGATAAATGTGCCATTTTCGGTCATCAACGGGATCTCACCTAAAAATACTTCCTGCTCCTTAATTTCACCGGTCTCTTTTATCAGCAGGCTGGCACGGACGTACAGATTGGACTGGTAACTCCTGTCCCTCTGGCGGCACTGGGCAACATCGTCTGCAGGAGGACGGAACTCATACCCGGCGAAGGACAGTTCCATCTTTTGCCCGGTAAAGTCCTTGATGGGGGAAACTTCCTGCAACAGGTCCCTGACTCCCTCCTCCATAAACCACCTGAAAGAATCGAGCTGCACCTGGATCAGGTTGGGTATCTCTAGCACCTGGGGCAGTCGCGCGTAGTTTTTACTTTTAACCACAGGCAAGTTATTATTTTCCATGGTTACAGAAATAGACATATTTTCTCCTGTCCAGTTAATTTCAGATCGGTTACGAATTGGCTGGCCAAATTAATAATAGAGTGACATATCGGAAAAAATCTATGCAGTGAAACCAGATGTCAGAGTCATAGGTCGGAATGACATAATAGCAAATTTATAATATAGCAATAATTCTCATCCATGTCAAATATGGGCTGTTTATGCGGGTAACCTGCCCCAGTATTGATACGGGGACGAGCGTTGCTTCATATGTTGTATAATACGTCTTAGATTAAAAGGTATTGTCAAAAATAATTACATGTGGCAAACGGCGGGACAAGAACAGCTAATTAACTATCTAAGGGATGCCATGGAGCGTGGCACCTTGGCACATGCCTACCTCTTCGTCGGACCGGAGCATATCGGCAAGATGACTCTGGCACTTGAATTGGCCAGCGCGCTGAACTGTGAGCAAGCAAGCCCGCCCTGCAAGCTATGCCGGGTATGCCAGCGCATAGAGGAGGGCAAACACCCTGATGTAATTGTTATCGATAAAAATAGCGGCAGGGACGCTAAAGACAGGAAGAGGGCTACTGAGATCGGCATTGATACTATAAAGGAGATGTTGCAGAGGGGTGCACGCCTGCCTCCCTATGAAGGCAGATATAAGGTATTTATCATCGACAATGCAGAGCTAATGTCAAATGAAGCGTCAAATTGCCTGCTGAAAACTTTAGAGGAGCCTCCGCAACATATCGTTATCCTGCTGCTGACATCAGAGGAAAAGGCTTTGCTGCAGACCATAGTTTCAAGATGTCAGCGGTTTGAGTTGAAACCGGTCCCCACGGGGGAAATAGAAAAACGGCTGTCGCAGGTAGAAGGGTTGGACCAGGTAACAGTAAAACTGCTGGCCAGGCTCTCAGGCGGATGCCTGGGTTGGGCATCCTGCAAAGCCGCGAGCAGCGGCTATGCGAATTTAGTTCACTGCTGACAAAAAATTGGGACGACAGGTTATCCTATATTGCGCAACTTCCATCCGACAGAGATGGCGCAGAGCAAACCATCAAGCTCTGGCTTTCATGGTGCCGTGATGTGATGCTGTTAAAATATAATTGTGACGATGCTGTCACCCACCTGGATAAACTCACTGACATCAGGACATGGGCAAATATGTTGACCGTACTGGAAATAAAGGATTTTATCGATAGCCTGAACAAAATGCTTATTTATATATCCTTCAACGCAAATCTGCATCTATTATTCGAGGTACTTATGCTGGATATGCCCAGAAAGGAGCGGCGGGCGGACTATGCACTTAACTCCGCCGCTACGGACAGATAATGGCTATTATCATCGGGGTCCGTTTCATGCAGGCCGGCAAGATTTACAGCTTCGACACTGCCGGCTTCGACCTGAAGCTTAATGACCAGGTAATCGTTGAAACCAACCGCGGTATTGAAATGGGAAAGGTCGTAGCTGCCGCCAGGGAGGTGACGCCTGCGGAAAACGCTGAACCTTTTAAACCGGTGATACGGCTTGCCACCTCTGAGGATATAGCCCAGGCCCAACACCAGAGGGAACGCGCCAAGAAAGCCCTCCTTAAAAGTAAAGAGCTCAAAGACAGCCTGGATTTACCGATGAAAATCATTTACGCCCAGTATAACCTGGACGGGTCCCATCTCATCGTATTCTTTTACTCTGAAAAGCGCGTCGACTTCCGCGAACTTGTGCGCAAACTCAGCCACGAATTGAGGACGCACGTGGAACTGCGCCAGGTTGGGGCGAGGGATGAAGCCAAGCTGATAGGCGGCGTGGGCAAATGCGGCTGTCAGCTTTGCTGCGTTGCTTTTCTCAGCGAATTCATGCCCGTCTCTATTAAAATGGCCAAGGAACAGGACATCGCGCTTAACCCGATGAAAACATCCGGCCTTTGCGGACGGTTGCTGTGCTGCCTGGGCTATGAATATGATCAATATCACGAAATGAAAGGCAAATTGCCCGATATAGGCCAGGAGATAATCACCAGGATGGGCAAGGCCAGGATAGTCGGGAGGAACGTTATCAAAGATACGGTAATGGCCGAACTGGAAACCGGCGTTACCATAGAGGTCCCTACCCGTGACGCGGTTATCGTAAATACCAGGAAGCCCCAATAATAAAAACTCTATTTCGTATGTGGAAGATATTTCTCCCACTCGGCACGGAGCTTCAAATACTGGAAAGGTATGTAGAACCCCACGTTTCCCGGGGCACGTGGTTGACGTAACAGGGGCATACCGGCCTCGGCAGGCGTCCGCCCGGCCTTTCGCCTGTTACACGGGATACAGGCAGCGACGATATTTTCCCACGTGTGCTGGCCATTGTTGCGGCGCGGCATGACATGATCCAGGGTGAGCTCTTTGCCCTCTTTTCCGCAATACTGGCAGGTGTATTTGTCCCGGTTAAAAATCTCCAGCTTGGTCATTTTCCTGGGATGGGCACGCCTGCGTATTAAATAGACCAATCGTATCACCGACGGTATCTCGTATTTACCGGAAGTGGCCGAAAAATATCCGCGCCCGTTTTCCACCACCTCCGCTTTGCCCACCAGCACCAACACCACTGCCCTGCGCACACGGCAGATATTAAGAGGCAGGTAATTCTCGTTCAATACCAGTACTGGCTGATTTACCATACTGTCGTCCGCTTTAATATTAAAAGTTATTCTATCAGGAAAACCGTATGGCCTCAATAAGGCTCAGGCGCCGGCTAATTTTTTGGTCTCGGACGGGACCTGACAACACGTGACGTCTTGATATCCCCCCGGTAATCAGGCGCAATGATGTTGAACACGAGGCTGATACTGGGGTCCACCATGCGTGAACTGACTCTGTTTTCTATTTCTTCCAGATTAAGGCAGGTGGTCATTACAGTAGCCAGGCGGGCGTTATAACGGTAGTTCATCAACTGGTAGAGCTTTTCCTGCGCCCATGGCGTAGCAGCATGTTCTCCAAAATCATCCAGTACCAGGATCGGCATTTTTTTTACCTTCTCGAATAATGCGTCATAGGAAATCCTGCTTTCAGGGGCAAAAGAGGAACGCAGATGATCTAGCAAATCCGGAACTACGATGAAAAGGACTTCTTTACCCGTCTCCCTCAACTGGTTCGCAATAGCCGCAGCCAGGTGTGTCTTGCCGCAGCCGTTCAAGCCCTCAAATATCAGCCAGCCCTGCGGAACCCTGGCAAAATCGCGGGCTATATTGAAGGCCTGCTCGAGATTTTTTCGGACCTCGTCGGGAAGGCTCAGCCGCTTGGCATCAAAATTGGTAAATTTCATGTTTTTCAGTAACTCGAGATCAAGGCTATCTAAACTCTGCAGGCTGGATGACTCTTTTTTCAATATGAGCACCTTGCTGATTTCTGTATCATAAATATGCCCGGCATAGTCATTGCCAAACTCCTCAATTGCCATGCTCGTGGTTATCAGGGTCGGAAGCCTGCCGTTGAAACGGTGCTCTAAGATCTGGTCAAGCTTGCCTTTTGACCAGGCTGTGGTGGCGTAATAATTCAGGTTATCCAACAACAGCAACGGGCTTTCCTTGATCTGCTCAAATAACTCACCATATCCAACTTCGCTGTTTGGGCTGAAAGCTGAGCGCAGGTGATCTAATAGTTCACCGGCGGTGATATAAAATGCGGGGTGACCCAGGCTTATGCGGTAATTCGCCACTGCAGAGGCTAAATGCGTTTTCCCGCTACCGACGGGTCCCGCTAAAACTATCCAACCCTGCGGATTTTCGGCGAATTTACGGATTTCGTCTAAAGCCAATTGAAAAAGCTTCTGAGAAACAGCGTCATTATTGCGTCCTGAAGGCAACAGGTTGTCGAAAGTTAGCTTGGAGAGGCTGCCCAAATTGCTTATAGCCTGTAAACGCGCTGCCTTCCTGGTATCAATATCTTTCCTGGTACAACCACACGGTTCCAGACGGCTATAGTCGGGCTCGCCCGATGCCAGCAAAGGATGTATGAATTTTGTCCCGTGGCATACGGTACAGTCATTGACCGTCTGTGCGCCGGCAACGGACGCTTCCGGCTTACCGCCGTACCATGTGTCCGTACTTTCCCCGGATGTATTTATCGGGATCTCCTGCTTGCCGAGAATCTCCGACAGGTTTTCCATCTTTTCTTCCTTCTCTTTCCCAACGTTTTAAAATGCTGTGTATATATTTCCAGCTTCGCACATTTGCTCTTAGCGCTTCGCGGAAAGCGTCCTGGATCCATTCCGCAGGATACCGGTGTTCAGCCTCTTGCAGTTCCTCCGCAAGGATAGGTGTAAGCATGCCTATATTCTGTTCATAAAGGTTATAGATATCGCTTGCTTCTGCCTGGGCCTGCTCCTCAACCTTCCTGATCTTTACACTGGGGATCTTCAGCGAGCCTGCGAGTATTTTGCGGATAGTCTCATGCTCCGCCTGGTTATTTATAAAATAAGCGTCGTCGGACAGCTGTTGAACATCTACAGGGATATGCATCAATATACCTGCTTGAACGGCGGTGTCCAGCGCTTTTTTAAGCATAATTTCCGGATCTCCCGGAACTTCATGCAAACCTTTAATAATCACAGGATCATGTATCAGTTCGCTAAAGCTGGCAAACCGCGGGTAACCCTTTCTCCTGCTCAACAAAAAAAAGATCTGCATCACAACTTTCACCTCAACTACATCCTCCATCAAAGGCAAGACTTCGCTGAAAAATATATTAGGCAAAGGAGTCACCTCCGCCCTTGGTGGAAAACCCTTGAAACTGCTAACCATGGTTTACCTATACCTTAATATATGGAGCTGACTTCGACAACGTTGCTGTCAATATTATCGAACTTGGTGGTTTCCTGGATAAACCTCAATTGTACCTCTCCGGTTGGGCCGTTACGGTTTTTAGCTATTATTATCTGGGCGATTCCCTTGGGATAGGGTGTATCCTCTCCAATCTCGCGCAACCAGTCCTCTTCGGTAGGATAAATCTTGTCCCAGCGGTGTATAAACATTACCACATCCGCATCCTGCTCAATGCTGCCGCTGTCCCGCAGGTCGGAAAGCTGAGGTTTAACCTGCTGCTTCAGCCTCCTGCCTTCCTGCCGGTGCTCAATGTTGCGGCTTAACTGCGACAGCGCCAGCACCGGCGTATCAACCTCCCTGGCAAGGGCTTTCAGAGACTGCGTTATTTCTGTGATCTCCTGCACACGGTTATCATTCCTGGAATCTCCGCGCAGCAGTTGTATATAGTCAATCACTATCAAATCGACGCTGTGCTTCAGGTGAAGCCGTTTCGCTT
>JAPLHK010000040.1:0-11501 GCA_026389715.1 Chloroflexota bacterium | reverse complement strand
TGCGCATATTCGGTGTATCGTCAATATATATCGACGTTTCTGCCAGCCTGGGAATTATCTCTCTGTGCAGCAGCTTTTCCTCCAAGTCTGAAAAACGTCCTTTGCGGAAATGCTGTGACTCGATATTAGCTTCACTGGACAATAACCTTTGAATGATCTCCCGGCGCGACATCTCCAGGCTGAATATGGCAACACAGGCTTTCTGATTGACCGCGGCATTGCGCGCTATATTCAGCGCAAGGCTGGTCTTACCGATGCTGGTCCTGGCCGCCAGGATCACCAGTTCAGACCGCTGCAAACCTCCCGTGGCCTCGTCAATTGCTTTGAAGCCGGTCTTGACGTTCTGGATATCCCGGGCAGATACCGTTTTCTCGGCCGCTTCTTCAAAATACCTGTTCAACGCATCTTGAATGGGTACGAACTCACCACGCCCCTGCTTGGTACGCAGTTTGAAGATTATATCCTCAGCTCTGTTAAGCGACAGGTCCACATCAGGGTCAGATTTATAACCTATGGATTCGATCTGGCCGGCGGCGCTTATCAGTCGCCGCATGGTGGATAGGCGGTAAACTATCTGGGCGTAGTGCCTGACATGCAGGGATGTCGGCACCATGGATACAAGGTGGCTCAAGTAAGCTGCGCCGCCGGTTTCATCCAGCTTCCCCAGCCTTACCAGTTCCTGGGCTACAGTAATCTGGTTTATCGATTCATCGCGCTGGTAAAGGCCGCGGCAGGCGCTGTATACAAGCTGATTCTGCTCGCTGAAGAAATCCTCCGCGCCCACAATTGTATCTATGTCGCTGATCGATTCACTATCAATTAAAAGTGAGCCGATCACCGCTTCTTCAGCATCCAGGTCATAAGGGGGCAAAGCTTCTTTCATTGCTTCAGTCTGTCAATCCTTCCACTATAACCTTGATTTTAGCCACGGCATCCCTGGCAAAAACAACCTCAACTTCATATTCCCCCACTTTGTGCAAAGAATTCTTTAAGGCTATTTTCTTCTTGTCTACGTCCACGTTAATGAGATCAGATAACCTGTCTGCTATATCAGCAGAGGTGATTGAACCGTGCAGGGTACCTCTCGCACTGGACTTACCTTTGAAGCGCAATTCCTTGCCATTAATTTGCCCCGCAAGTTCTACATACTCATCGTGCTGGCGCGCCCGCTTCCTCTCCCTGTCACTGACTAACTTTTCCGCTGTCTTTACCGCATCCGTAGTTGCCGGTAAAGCCAGCCCTTTGGGTAAAAGATAGTGCCTTGCATATCCATCGGCTACCTCTTTAATATCACCCTTCTTTTCCTTAGCTGAAACATCCTCTAAAAAAACTACTTTCATACCGGTTAACATAACTCCTTTCGTCATTATCACTAGCTGTTTAACTATTATTATACAGAATAATTACATTGAAAATTATACGTTCACCTCCGCTAAAGACAACTCCATAAGGTACTGAATTAAGCTTAAATAATTGTCGTTGAGGAACATTTACCTGGCCGGGCATTAAGGCATCGATCCATATGAAACAGGTTCAACGCCGCGGTTGCCGGATACATCACCCTCACCGGAAAACAGTTTAAATCCTTTTAATCATTGCAGTCAAGGACAAATCTGTTTGGCGTCACGGTGTCCGGCTATATCATACAATTTGCGGTAAGCACAGACAGTTATAACCAGATAGGTCCCGTCAACGTGCCAGCATACGTTCAATTTCTTGACATTAAACGTATGGCAACATATAATGAGCCAAATACGTAATCGATTCTGCTGAAATGCAAATTAATACCGCACAGCTCCTGAAAGAGCCGGTTGGAGCCGAGCGAAATTATAAAATAGATGAACTGGCCGGCGAAAATAATGACAACCGCGTAGCAGGCGAGGTAAGTCTTATACGCACCAATCGCGGAATACTTGTGACGGGCAAACTTGACGCAGATATAAAAGGAATATGCTCACGCTGCCTTGGAGAAGCTTATAAGCGAATTACGTTCCATATGGAGGATGAGTATTTCCCCCTTATAGATATTATTTCGGGTGTGCACCTTCACCCCGCGCCTGAGGATTTTATTATCGATAATTCTCATGTACTTGACTTGAATGAAGCGATCAGACAATATATTATTATGTCAACACCTACCAAGTTATTGTGCCGGCCGGATTGCCCGGGTATATGCCCTGTATGCGGCCATGAGTTAGCCAGGGGCAATTGTAGCCATACCAGCGGGTCCAGTGATCACCGGTGGAATAAGTTAGAACAATTGAAAAAGGAGAGCAAAGTATAAATGGCACCACTTCCTAAGAAAAAATATCCAAAAGCGCGTCAGGGCAAAAGGCGCAGTCATCTCGCTAAGACCCCGGCAGCATTTATTGAATGCTCGCGTTGCCATGCTACGAAATTGTCCCACCAGGTTTGCCCGGCATGTGGAACTTATGACGGAAGAGAAGTAATTGAAGTTAAAGGCCCGAAGAAAAAGCGTAAATAATTATTCTGCGATGCGTGCTTATTTGGTAAAGCAAGGAGGGAAATAAATGGTCGAAGATGTAAAAGTGGCCTATGTATTTCCGGGGCAGGAGTCAATCAAGGTCGGGATGGGGCTAGACTTTTACGTCCATTATACTTCCGCGCGGGAAGTATTTGAGGAAGTAGATAAGGCCCTTGGATTTCCCCTGTCGAGATTATGCTTTGAAGGTCCGGAGGAGGACCTCTCTCAAACCATGAACGCCCAGGCTGCTGTTATGACCGTCAGCATGGCCTGCTTGAAAGCCGGTGAAGAGATGAGCGGCGGTGCTTTGCCCCCTCCCACACTGGTAGCCGGCCATGGTTGCGGAGAGTATGCAGCGCTGGTGTCCGCGGGTGTGATGAATCTCGCTGACGCGGTGCGCCTTATCCGCGAACGCGGCAGGCTTATGAATGAAGCGGGCCGCCGGAAACCGGGCGGGATGTTGACCATGGATATCGATAAGGATACTGTCGAAGGCGTTTGCCTCACCACAGGTGTCGAGATGTCCAATATCAATGCGCCTGAAAATATCGTAGTCAGCGGGGAGGATCATAAGCTTGCCAAAGCCAGAAGGCTGGCACAGGTAAAAGGCGCCCGGCGCATGATCCCTGTCAAAGTCAGCGGCGGATTTTATTCTTCGTTGATGGAACCCGCCCTTGATGGTATGATCAATGCCGTAGCACAATTCCAATATCAAACACCCACGGTCAACGTTGTATCCAACGTTACAGCCCAACCCATGCACTCCCTTGAGGCGATCAAAGAAGATTTGATCAGCCAAGTAGTACATTGCATCAAATGGCAGCAGTCGGTGGAGACAATGCTGGCGCGCGGCATAACAACCTTCTTTGAAGTTGGACCGGGTGATATCCTAACCAAGTATATTAAGCTTATCAGCCCGGGTGCGCTTATCTTTAATCTCAGCAACGCCGAAACCACCAGCGAGATAGTCAAGTGGCGTAAGGGCGGCAGATTTTAATTCAAAGCTACTGCCAGCATTGCCCTGATATACTGATAAGAGTATGCCCATAAGCCACAGGCATATAGCCAGGATAGTTGCTCTACAAACGCTCTTTGAATTGGAGTTTGCAGCTAACAGTCCCGAATCTATCCTTGAGCGTACAATTGCAACTAAAGCCCTGACAGGAGAAGCCGCAGCGTTTGCCGCCGCGTTAGTTAAGGGCGTTCTGGTTAACAGGCAATTACTGGATGATACTATCCGCCGCTTCGCCCCCGCATTCCCGGTTGATCAGCTTTTCGCCATGGACCGTACTATTCTCCGCCTTGCCCTGCATGAAATCCTCATCACCAAAACAGCTCCCCCCAAAGTGGTCGTCAATGAGGCAGTCGAACTTGCCAAAGAGTTCGGCGCAGATACTTCTCCAAAGTTCATTAATGGCGTGCTGGGTTCTGTGATAACCGATGTACGCAAGTCGGCGCAATAATCGGATTGAAAGATACGGCAGCCAAATCGTATAATTTACCCGGAGTTGCTAATGGCCAGGCTATTCGAAAAGATTAAGAATATACTTATTGATGAACTGGGCGTGGATTCAGCTTCAATCGAGCCATCCGCCTCTTTCATCGATGACCTTAACATGGATCCGGATGATCTGGCCGAATTCCTTACAGCTATCGAAGACGGTTTCAGCAAGCCGGGCAACAAGTTTGAGATACCTGAAAAGGACGCCGATAACCTGGTCACGTTGCAGGACCTGGTGGACTACTTGCAGGAAGCCGGCATTGAAGATTGAGCGCGTTACCAATCTCAGCCGGGATGGCGCTTGACAGCCAGTTCGCTAATCAATTCTTTCAACATCATTTTCCAGCCGTTACCCGCATGTCGAATATCCAGTTTTATTTGTTTATTGCCTATCCTTACGGCTTTTTGCCGTGCCGCTTTCAATAGCTGCATATTGATTTCACCGGCGTTGTAGAGTGAAATTGTGATTGTTTCCTGGTCCCTGAAAATAGACTCGGCGCCAGCTTCCTGAGCCAGCTTTTTTAATTCAACCACATAAAGCAGGTTGGCCACTTCCTCGGGCGTCTCGCCAAAGCGGTCAATCAGTTCTAACGCTATATCGTTAACCTCACCCAGCTCATCGATTTTGGCCATACGTTGATAAATATTGAACCGGGCCCGGGTATTTTCAATATAATATTCCGGGATAAAAGCGGGAATTTTCAAATCTATAGATACAGCCGGCTCTTCGACTTTGCTTTTTATCACACAACCATCTCTTTTTGCTTTTATTGCTTCGACTGCTTCCGCTAACAGCCTGCAATAATAATTGAATCCCACTGCCGCAATATTTCCGCTTTGCTCCACTCCCAGCAGATTTCCCGCCCCGCGGATTTCCAGATCTTTCATAGCTATGGCAAATCCGGATCCCAACTCTGTTGCCTGCGCAATCGTTTTCAACCTCTCCCTGGCCTGTTCCGTCATGTCCTTCTCTAAATCGAATAAAAAATAAGCATAGGCTGTATTTGCTCCCCTTCCTACCCTTCCCCGCAACTGGTACAGTTGAGTCAATCCCAGCCTATCGGCGCCATCCACGATAAGCGTATTAACATTTGGCATATCCAGCCCGGACTCGATAATGGTGGTTGTTAACAGGATATCGGTGTCCCCCGCCACAAAATCTGCCATAATTTTCTCCAGCTTGTCTTCATCCATCTGGCCATGGGCGATCGAGAGACGGGCTTCAGGCACCAATTCCCCAACCTTTAAGGCCAGCTCGTTTATGCTGTGCACCCTGTTATGCACAATAAATACCTGGCCGTCCCGCTCAAGTTCGCGCAATACTGCTTCTCTCACCAGCTTGCCATTGAACCCGCCAACATGCGTAATTACCGGCAGGCGGCTTTCCGGCGGTGTTTCGATGGTGCTCATATCCCTGATACCTGAGAGGGCCATATGCATGGTACGTGGTATAGGCGTGGCGCTTAAGGTGAGAACATCGACGGTCTGCCGCATCTTTTTGAAATATTCCTTGTGAACGACACCGAAACGCTGCTCCTCATCGATTATGACAAGACCAAGATCTTTGAATACCACATCCTTTTGCAACATCCTGTGTGTGCCGATACAGATGTCATAGTAACCATCAGCGAGTTTATGGATTATATCCGACTGCTCTTTTTGAGAGCAGAAACGGCTTAGAGAAGTTATTTTTACAGGGAAGGGACCTAACCTCTCATTGAAAGTATTCAGGTGCTGCTGGGCCAATATGGTCGTCGGCACGAGCACAGCTACCTGCCTGCCATCCATCACTGCTTTAAACGCAGCGCGCAGCGCAATTTCAGTCTTCCCATAGCCAACATCGCCACACACCAGCCTGTCCATAGGCCGCGGCGACTGCATATCGGACTTCACTGCCGCGATGGCATCAAGCTGATCTCTTGTTTCAATGTACGGGAACGAAGCTTCCAGTTCCTGCTGCCACAGCGTATCAGGCGAAAACGCCAATCCGCCTCCCACCTCCCTGCTCGCATACAACTCAACTAACTCCCCGGCTATTTTAGCTACGGATTCCCTTACTTTCTGTTGAGCCCGGTGCCACTCCTGGGAACCGAGACGGCTTAAAGAAGGCACCCTGTCACTGCCACCTATGTAAAGGCTCACACGATCCACTTGATCAACTGGAACGTAGAGAGTATCGGACCCCGCGTACTGCAATACCAGATACTCTCTTTCAACCGCGTCAACGGCTTTCCGCGCTACCCCGGCAAAACGCCCGATCCCATGCTCAACGTGAACGACAAGATCCCCTATGCTTATATCATTCAGTAACCGGTGATGGCGGACCGGCCTGGCTTTAGTAGCACGGCGCTGCTTTATTATCCCGAACAGCTCGACATCGGTAAGCAGCAGCAATTCAACACTTAGCCGCCATCCGCCGTCCAGGGAACCCTTCATCAGCGTCAGGGAACCTTCTGCCGGCAAAGCAGCGAGTGCGGTTGGATATACGTCAATCGCGTGATCCAACAGCAATTCCCTTATTCGTTCAGCCTGCTGACTTACGATTAAAACCCTCTTATTTTCATTTCTCAATTCGGGCAGGCTTTCCACAAAGGCTGAAAACCTCTGGGCAAAGTTTGGCGCAGGCCGAAGCTGCAATTGGCGTTTCGCCATTTGTTCAACCTGGTCCGTGTCCCAGTTGCTGAACTCGATCACATAACTCCGGCTGTCAATGCCGGCCCGGACTTCTTTCCAGGTAAAAAGCGCGGCTTCCAACCTGGAACCGCTGTCAGAATTATCTTCCCCTGATTTTGAGCGTTCTGTTTCCTCCGTAACCCTGGTAACCTCAGCTTCTAACTGGACGAGATCATCAATAATCAAGATTGCATCATCCGGCAGGTAATCAAGTAAGCTGGCTGTCAACAGGGGCGCCTGCTCTCTGGCCAGCAATATTGTCAGCGAAAAAAGTATGCTGTCCGAACGCTGCGTCCGCGGATCATACTCTCTTACACTTTCGATTTCATCACCGAAAAACTCTATCCTCACCGGCAATCCACGGCCCGCGGGGAAAATGTCGATTATGCCTCCTCTCTTGCCAAAGGTCCCGGGTATCTCCACCACCTCCTCGTATCCGTATCCCAGTTTCTGTATATTTTCAAGCAGCAGCGACTGCTTGATTTTCATGCCGTTTTTTATCTGGATGGTGCTGCCACGCAAGGCATCTTCACCTATACATTTGCCTGATAATGAAAGCGCGCTGGTCAGTATAAAAGGGGCTGGTATATCTGCATTTGCACCGGCTTTATACCGTGACAGCAGCGACAGTATTTTGACCCGCTCAGAATTAACTACCGGATCAGCGGATTCCGTGCTTCCAGACAGGTCTATATCAGGAAAGAAATCAACATCGGCATCGGCCCGCAACCACAATTTAACCTGCTCAAAGCGTCTCCGTGCCAATTCCGGGTGCGCTGTAATAAAAAGAACCGGCTTACCTAAATTGGCATAAATAGCGGCAGCCATAAAACTAAAAGCCGTTTCGGGTAAGCTCAACTTTATTCTGGCCGCCGATTTTCCGGCTAATTGTGTGGCCAGCGTACCGAATTCCGGCAGCTTTTGAATTAGCGGGTTTAACAAATACAGGTTCATTGCAAACACATTCAGGACTGCCCTTCGAGGGTACAGCCCTGCGTGGATTGTAGCACAGCAATTTGCAGGCCAACAAAGATTAATATATCATCTTTAAAGCGTTTGCCCTTGTTTCCACAGATCATGCCGGATCCATTAAGATTGCGTAATATAATGAACGACTCGAGACTTCAGGATGTGTTGCGCCTGTTTATCAGCCTGGCCGCCTGCTTCAGCGCCGGTTTCATCGGTTCCATTTTTACCGGGGACTCTGTCCGCAGTTGGTACCCGCTTTTACTCAAGCCTTCCTTTACTCCGCCACCATGGTTATTTGCACCCGTGTGGTTTCTTTTGTATATCCTGATGGGTATATCAGCCTTTATTATCTGGCGAAAAGGCATCAGAAATTTCCAGGTTAAAGAGAGCCTGATAATATTTGTGATCCAATTATTTTTGAATATTTTGTGGTCGTATGCTTTCTTCGGCTTGAAATCATCCCTGTACGGACTCATCGCGATTGTACCGCTATGGACAGCCATATTGCTCACTATCATCAACTTCTACCGTGTATCCAGAACCGCTTCCTTCCTCCTCATCCCATATATTATTTGGGTAAGCTACGCGACTGTACTTAATTTCGCTATCTATATATTGAATCCGTAGCCGTGGTATAACCCCTGCAAGTATGGTCGCAAAGGCGGTTACCATATCGGCAGGGCCAGCGGTGCCGGTATCACCCATTTATTTTCTTTTACTTAATCGCATAAAAGCCGGCCTGCAGATATGAAAACCACAGCAATTCAACTATTTTAAATCCGGTTTCCCTTAAAAGTGAGAGGTGCTCTTCTATGGTTACAGGAAAGTACTCGATGCCAAACCGCCTGATGTGAGTTTCTGCGGCCCCGGCTGATTTGCCTTGCTCTATTTGAAAACGTTGCCAATTTGCCAGGCCGATTTCTGTTCCGGCCGCAGTCACCGGCCTGATATTTTCAAAAGTAATGTAAAGCCCCCTTTCCCTGAGCAGTTGGAAACACTTCCCGGTAGCATTTTTTCTGCCCTCCACGTCCAGGTAATGATGACAGAGTACGGCGGAGATGACATCCGGGCTTTCCCCCCCGGGCAGCGAGATCTCCTGCGTTCCACATGGTCCATAAATCTTATAATCTACCCTGGCAGCGTCATGCATCTTCTGTTTTGCTTCTTGCAGCATCTCACCGGATGGGTCTGCCAGTATAAACCGGGTACGCGGAAACACCTTTGCAGCGTGGCTGACGAGATTACCGGTACCACACCCGGTATCCAGCCATAGGACCGGATCCCTGCCGGTTGCCCTGACAAGGTTTATTATCTCCAGATTGAACGTCTGATAGTATGGGATAGTCACGGTTATGTGACTATCATATAACTTTGATGAATCTTTCTCCGGTTTTCCACCTTTAAACATTTTTTATTTCCTGAACCGGTACGTTGTTTAGCAATCTTTTTGATACGGTTAACGGCGTTGCCCACTTTCAATAACAGGTTTCAGCTATTATAATTCAATTGCTGGAGAAAAGTTCATAACATGAAAATCGCTGTTCATGGAATAGCCTGCGGGGATAATTAGCTGTTTATGGATTTAAACATCTATATGCCCATGCTGGAAGACCTGATAGAAAGGGCTCTCGATGAAGACCTGGCGGGAGGGGACATTACTACCGACGCTCTAATTCCCCCTCACAGCAAAGGAAAGGCCGATTTTATAGTTAAGGCGCACGGCATACTGGCAGGTATCGATATAGCCAGGCTCGTTTTTTTTAAGATTGATCCTTTCCTGAAATTCTCTATCTTGATCCAGGATGGGAGCAGGGTCAAACCGGGAGAGATAGCCGCGTCGATAGTGGGCAGCGTACCGGGTATATTGAAAGGTGAGCGCACGGCCCTGAATTTTCTTCAGCACCTCAGCGGTATAGCCACGCAAACGTCTTTATACGTTAAGCAGATAGAAGGACTGCCCGCCAAAGTTCTGGATACCCGTAAAACCCTGCCCGGACTACGTATGCTGGAAAAATACGCGGTATCTGTGGGAGGAGGCGCCAACCACCGGCTGAACCTGGGAGATATGGTGCTTATCAAAGACAACCATCTGGCTATTCTGCGCCGTCAGGGCTTCAGCATCGGCGATATCGTCCGGCAGGCGCGGAATAAAACTCCACGCGGGATTAAAATCGAGATAGAAACGACGAATCCACCGGATGCGCTTGAAGCCGCAGAAGCAGGCGCCGACGTTGTTATGCTGGACAATATGAGCCTGGAGCAAATGCGGCACGCGGTATCATTGATTAATCATAGAGCTATAGTAGAAGCCTCGGGTGGAGTAAACCTGAATACCATACGTGCAATCGCTGAAACAGGTGTTGATTGGATTTCTGTCGGAGCACTGACACA
Source organism: Chloroflexota bacterium (assembly GCA_026389715.1). Taxonomy (GTDB): domain Bacteria; phylum Chloroflexota; class Dehalococcoidia; order GIF9; family UBA5629; genus CAIMUM01. Next base: position 1,482 of record JAPLHK010000040.1, on the reverse strand, counting down.
TTCTGCCGGCGCACTGGACATCAGCATGAAGCTGGCCACCTGACCAGTTGGTAAATTTCTGACCGCGGTATACGGGCCAGGTTCCAACACGTATATATCTCCCTGATTCAATGGTGATGGTCATGCGCATGCTCATGACGATGTATCAATTCCTTGTGCCGATGCGAATGCTCGTGAATAAGATTGGCCTTAAGAAGAAAATCACGGTCAGAAAGCACTGCCTCAGGCTTATCATCGGCGATGATATCATGTTCTGACCCTATTACGAGCACACGGGTCGCCAACTCTTCCACTATGTCCAGGTCCTGTGTGCTGAATATCAGGGTCTTATTTTCGTCCGACCATTCCAATAGAAAATCGACGGAAGCAAGAGACACTTTCTTTTTCTCTCCGCCGGATAATAGATAAGGCGGACGCTCTTTCAGATGCGCTATGTTAAGCAATTGCAGGGCGTCCAGTCCCCTGGATATTATCTCTTCCTTTGGAATCCCTAACTGCAGTGGGCCAAAGGTCACCTCATCCCAAACTGTCGGAGAGAAGAGCTGCACATCAGGGTCTTGAAATACCAATCCGACTTTGCGGTGAAATTCTCTGGCAAAAGTTCCGGAATCCACGACTTTTTCCGAAAGCGTCGTTCCAAAAGCCCGTATTTCCCCGCTGGAAGGGAAGATCAGCCCGTCGAGAAGTTTGAGCAACGTACTCTTACCCGAACCATTAGCGCCGACAAGCGCTATCAATTCGCCCTCCCTAACATTAAAATTTATCTGTCTTAAAGCCGGAATATTTCCGGGATATCTATAGTCCAGGTTTTTGATCTCGAATATATTTACTATATTTGTCGAACTCATAGATAGGTCCACCATAATACAGATAATATGGCAACCACGGAGAAAGCCACCCATAAATAATCACGGCGCCTCATAGTAAAATCACTTAAACTATATACTTCGCCCTGATACCCCCGTGAAAGCATCGCTAAATATACTTCCTCACTCAAATATTGTGATTTCATCATTGCTATAACTAAAGCCCGTCCCAGCCATCGCCTGTTTTCATCACCGGTGAACCCGCCGATGATACGGCTCCGGCGTGCCAGGAACATGGCGTTAGTAGTATGCAGCAACAGAAATATATAGCGGTATGTCATACCGAAGACAGCCACTATCAACGACGGCAAGCGCAGCCAGCGCAACGCCGCAAGCAGTTTCGTCCAGGGCGTGGTAAGAACCAGCAGCAATCCCAGGGAGAGAGAGTCTACAACTCTCATGACAAGGAAGCCGGCAGAGCGCGCTCCCTGCTGGGTGATGATTGTCTTGCCGGCCAGGGACAGCAAAGGAGCTCCCGGTGTGATAAACAGGGCAGGAATTGCGATTACGGCAGTAAATATCGGGATGAAGATGAAAAGCCTTTTGAGAAAAAGGACCCGGGGCACTTTTGACAGCATGATGCATAATAATGTGAACATAAAAATAAGTATTAAGA